>DASZKX010000297.1:0-4161 GCA_035552735.1 Xanthobacteraceae bacterium | reverse complement strand
TTCTGATCCTCGTCGCGGCGGTCGGCGCTATCGCATTCATGGTCGAGCGCGGCCTGTCGTGGTTGCCGTTCGGGTGGATCGTGGCGGCGCTCCTCGCCAGCACGTTGCTGGCGCAGCGCAGCCTGCATGAGCATGTGGGGCGCGTCGCCGCCGCCCTCGAGACGGCCGGCATTGCGGCCGGCCGGCAAGCAGTATCGCATATCGTGGGCCGCGACGCCGAGCCGCTCGACCAGGCCGGCGTGGCGCGGGCCGCGATAGAGAGCCTGGCGGAGAATTTCTCCGACGGCGTGGTGGCGCCGGCCTTCTGGATGGCGATCGGGGGCCTCAAGGGCGCCGCCATCTACAAGGCGATCAATACCGCCGACAGCATGATCGGGTTTCGCACGCCCCGGCACGCGGCCTTCGGCTGGGCCGCCGCGCGGCTCGACGATCTCGTCAACCTGCCGGCATCGCGCCTGTCGGCGCTGCTGATCATTGCGGCGGCAGGCCTCACCAAGGGGGCCTCGCCGGCTGGCGCCTGGCGGGCGGTGCGCCGCGACGCGAACCGGCACCGCTCCCCCAATGCGGGCTATCCGGAGGCCGCCATGGCGGGCGCGCTCGGGCTCATGCTGGCGGGGCCGCGCCGCTACAACGGCATCCTGGTCGACGATGCCATGATGGGAGACGGCCGGCGCGCCGCCGATGCGGCCGACATCAGGGCGGCGCTCGAGCTCTACCGTCGTGCCGATGCGATCCTGATCGGGCTGGTGGCGCTGCTGGCCTTGTGCTTGTGGGCCTTGGGCCTCATCGCGACAGGCTGATGAGGCGATCGAGATCGATGTGGCGGGCGAGATGCGCGGCCAGCCGGTCGAGCGTCTCATCGATCAGCGCGTCATAGCGGATGGCGCTCGGGCCGGCCGCGAAGCGCGCGAGCCAGGCCGCGCGCTGCCGGTCGTCGCCAAACAATCCGTGAATGTAGGTGCCGATCACCTGGCCGTCGGCCGAGATGGCGCCCTCTAGGGCGCCGTCGGCGAGCCGCGCGAAAGGCCGCGCGCAATCGGGCCCTTGCGTCACGCCCATATGCATCTCATAGCCGGCGACCGAAACGCCGTCGCGCGTCGTGCCGCGCACCGGCTCGAGGCGCTTGTCGGCGGACAGCTCCGTCTCGACCTCGAGCAGGCCGAGCCCCTTGGCGGCGCCGGGCGCGCCCTCGATGCCGGCCGGATCGCGGATGACGCTTCCGAGCATCTGATAGCCGCCGCACAGGCCGAGGATCGTGCCGCCGCGCCGCCGGTGCGCCGCGATGTCCACATCGAATCCAGCTGCCCGCAGCGCCGCCAGATCCGCGATCGTGGCTTTCGAACCCGGCAGGATGACGAGGTCGGCATCGCCCGGCAGCGCCGCGCCCGGCCGCACCCGCGTGAGCTCGACCGCCGGCTCCGCCTCGAGTGGATCGAGGTCATCGAAATTGGCGATGTGCGGCAGAATCGGCACCGCGATGCGCAGCCGCGCACTAAGCTTATGGACCGGTGCGCGGTCCAGCCCCAGCGCATCCTCGGCCGGCAGCGCCCTCGCCTCTGCGAAGAACGGGACGAGACCGAGCGGCTCCCAGCCGGTCATCCGCGCGATCGTCGCCATGCCATCGGCGAACAGCGCCGGATCGCCGCGAAACTTGTTGACCAGGAAGCCGCACACCAGAGCCGCATCGTGCGCATCGATCACCGCCTTGGTGCCGACCAGGCTCGCGATCACGCCGCCGCGGTCGATGTCGCCGATGAGCACGACCGGCACGGCGGCGGCGCGCGCAAACCCCATATTGGCGATGTCGTGCGCCCGCAGGTTCACTTCCGAGGCGCTGCCGGCCCCTTCGACCAGCACGAGATCGGCCTCGTCTTTGAGCCGGCCGAAACTCTCGAGCACGAACCCCATGAGCTCGGGCTTGAGCTTCTGATAGTCGGCCGCCTTGGCGGTCGCGTAGACGCGGCCCTGCACCACGACCTGCGCCCCGACCTCGCTCTGCGGCTTGAGCAGGACCGGATTCATATGCACGCTCGGCTGCGCGCGCGCGGCGCGGGCCTGCAGGGCCTGGGCGCGGCCGATCTCGCCGCCGTCGGCCGTCACGGCCGCATTGTTGGACATGTTCTGCGACTTGAACGGCCGCACCCGCAGACCCCGGTTCGTGAAGGCGCGTGCCAAGCCGGCCACGATCAAGGACTTGCCGACGTCCGAGCCGGTGCCCTGGAACATGAGGGCGCGCGCCGCCACGGTCAGAATTCGATGCCGGCCTGCGCCTTCACGCCGGCCGCGAAATGATGCTTCACCAGCGTCATCTCGGTGACCAGGTCGGCGGCCTCGATCAATTTGGGCTTGGCGTTGCGGCCGGTGACCACCACGTGCAAGCCGCTCCGGCGCCGGCTGAGCGCGGCCACGACGGCGTCGAGATCGAGATATTCGTAGCGCAGCGCGATGTTGAGCTCATCGAGTATGACGAGGCCGAAGCTCGGGTCCGCGATCAATTCGAGCGCCTTGGCGAACGCGCGCTCGGCCGCCGCGATGTCGCGCTTGATGTCCTGCGTCTCCCAGGTGAAGCCTTCGCCCATGGTGTGCCAGGAGACCCGCTCCCCGAACGCCGCGAAGGCGTCGCGCTCGCCGGTGTGCCAGGCGCCCTTGACGAATTGCACTACGCCGACCCGGTGGCCGCGCCCGAGCATGCGCAGCGCCAGCCCGAACGCCGCCGTGGATTTACCCTTGCCGGTTCCGGTATGGACGATGAGCAGACCCTTCTCGATGGTCTTGCCGGCCACCTCCGCATCCTGCACGGCCTTGCGCTTGGCCATCTTGGCACGGTGGCGCTCGGCGTCGGCTTCGTCGATCGTAGTCATTCTGTCGGGCGTCCTTTCAAGATCAGGGGCAGTCCGGCCACCAGCAGGACCACATGGTCGGCCCGCGCCGCGATGCGCTGGTTGAGGGCACCTTGCAGATCGCGGAAGCGGCGGGCCAGCGCATTGTCGGGCACGATGCCGGAGCCGACCTCGTTGGCGACCATGACGACCGGCGCGGTCGCCTGGGCTAACGTCTGCTCGAGCCGATCGTACTCTTCATCGATCGGCGCATCCGCCATCATGAGGTTGGAGAGCCAGAGCGTCAAACAGTCGACCAGGATCGGCGCCTGCGAATGCGCCGCCAGGGTTGCGGCAAGCTCACGCGGCGCCTCGATCGTGGTCCAGCCGGTGCCGCGGCGCGCCCGATGCGCCCCGATCCGCGCCGCCATCTCGGCATCGAGCGCCTGCGCGGTCGCCACATAGATCCAGGGCGGCGGCTGCGCCGTGATGAGGGTCTCGGCATAGCGGCTCTTGCCTGAGCGGGCGCCGCCGAGCACGAGAGTAAGGCGGGCGCTCACAATTGCTTTTCCTTGCCTTCGGTCTCTGTGAGCCTCAGCCGACCCGGCCGCCCGCAACGGCGCGACTATAGCGGCCGCGAGCCGGGCAGCAAATTGCCCGCCCCGAGCCGCCTCATCTCTTGAACAGGCCCATGATCTCCGCTTTCGCCAACGTGTTGAAATGCAGATTGAAGCCGACGACCGCCGCCGACGTGTCGGCCTTCACGGCGAGCTTGTCGGTTTTTACGGCGAACACCGTGAACAGATAACGGTGCGGATGGTCGCCCGCGGGCGGGCACGGGCCACCATAGCCGGGTGCGCCGAAATCAGTGCGGGTCTGCAACGCGCCCGTCGGCAGCTTGCCGCCCGCGCTGCCGGCGCCTTCCGGCAGCGCGCTCACATTCGCCGGGATGTTCACCACCAGCCAATGCCAAAAACCCGAGCCGGTCGGCGCGTCGGGGTCGTAGCAAGTGACGGCAAAGCTTTTCGTCCCCTCCGGGGCGTCGCTCCACGCGAGATGCGGCGACGTGTTGCCCCCGGCGCAGCCGAAGCCGAAATCGGCCGACAGGATGAATTCCTTCGGCAGATAGTCGCCATCCTTGAAACTGTTGCTGATGATCGTGAACGCCATGTGCCGTCTCCTAAAGCGTCGCCCGAAGGGAGCGTCTTGCCTCTTCCTCGATGCTTGAAGCTGACCGTCATTCTCCCGTCAGGACAATCTATCCCTCATTGGATCGCCTTTCTTGCGTTTCGCGGGCGCCGCGGAGCGCCGTTTGACCTTCTCCACCACGACTGGCTTTGTG
>DASZKX010000296.1:0-13130 GCA_035552735.1 Xanthobacteraceae bacterium | reverse complement strand
CGCGACGTCCTGCTTGTCGAGCCTGGTGCCGTCGTCGCCCTCGATCATGAGCGGCACCCGGCCGGTGCCGGTCAGATGCCGCGCCCAGTCGAACGCCGCATCGAGCGTGTCGAATTCCTTGAACAGCATCCGTTCCTGGTCGAACGGAGAGTTCATCGCTGAACCGCGCGGTCCGGAATACACCCGATATCCCATGGCTGCCTCATCTGAGCCCAACAAGTTTGCTCCGTAAACGCGGAGCGGGACGAGATTGTTCCCGCGGAACTTTGCTTCCGGTGACGGCGCCTTCCATTCGGAATTGCGCTGAACGGGAACAAAGTCAGGGTTTCGGAATTTTTTCGCTAGGCGGACACTGGAGCGGGCTAACCCTTCGGAGGAACATAAAATGAGAAGCAAGCTCTTGATCACATCGGCGGTTGCGCTGTTGGCAGGCACCATGTTTGCCTTTGGCCAAGGCGCCACGGACCGCAAGGAGCAGGCCCAGCCCAGTCAGGGACAGGCCCAGCCCAAGGGTGCACAGGGGGCGCAGAGGGAGCAGTCGAACCGGCCGTCGACGTCGGGTCAGGGGCAACGCGAGCCGTCGGGTCAGGGGCAACGCGAGCAGCAGCCCAAGGGAGCGCAAAGAGAACAGCCGAACCAGCCGTCGACGTCCGGTCAGGGGCAACGCGAGCAGGAGCCCAAGGGAGCGACGTCCGGTCAGGCACCGCGTGAAGAGCAGAACCGCGCGCAGGGCCAAAACCAACAGCGAGAGCGGACCCAAGGGCAGGCCCCACGCGAGCAAGAACGGCAGCAGGGCCAGACCCAGCGCGATCAGGAGCGCACCCAGCAGGGGACGCGGGAAGGTGAGCGCGGCGGCAGCGTCTCGTTCACGTCCGAGCAGCGCACGAGGATCCGCGAGACGGTGTTCAACGAGAGAAATGCGCCGCGGGTGGGCAGGGTAGACTTCTCGGTCAGGGAGGGCACCGTCATTCCGCGAACTGTGCGGATCGTCGAGGTTCCGCAAGTGATCGTCGAGTACCACCCCGAATGGCGTGGTTACAGATACTTCATCGTAAACGACGAGCTGGTGATCGTGGAACCCGATACGCTCAGGATCGTGGCCGTCGTCCCGGTCTGAGCGCGCGCCACGAAGTATGTAAGAGGGAGGCGCAAGGCGCCGCCCCTTTTCATTACTTAGGCCGACCGGCGTCCTGCTCTGCCGCAAAATTCAAGCGCGCACTTCCTGCCGCTGGAACACGATGTAGCCGGCCACGAAGAGCAGGATGGAGCCGGCCACCAGCCCCACGATCTGGCCCCACACCACCAACAGGCTTTGCAAGATCGGGATCGGCGCATCCGGGATGGCGCCGCGCTCGATCAGGACCAAGCCCATGGCGGCGAACATCGATTGCTGCGTCGAGCGCACCGAAGGATCGAGCACCACGGCGATCACCTCGTTATAGAGGGCGCTCGGCGACAGCCGCGCAAAGGCTTGCTGGGCGTTGAGGACCTCGATGACGTCGTTCGACGGCATGACGATGCTGGCAATGGCAGGCGACAGCATCGGCCACAGGATGGTCATGAACAGCCAGAGCCCGAGCGTGATCAGGGCGGCCGTCGCGGGCGAGCGGAAGACGATCGAGAACAAGAGCGCGAGCGCCAGCCACACGCCCGCATAAGCGATCGTCACCCCCAGAAAGATGAACGCCCGCGCCATCTCCTCGGCGCCGGGCGGGATGCCGAGCAGGAACACGCCGAGCCCGATGATGAGCAGCCAGAGCGCGACCATGCTGATCGAGATGGTCAAGAGACCGGCCAGGAATTTGCCCAGCAGCAGCGCATCGCGGTAGATCGGCTGCGACAGCACGCGGCTCAAGGTGCGCTGATTGTGCTCGCTGTTGACGAGATCGAAACCGAGCCCGATCGCGACCAGCGGCACCAGGAACGAGAGCACTGCGGCGAGCGGCAGCGCGCCGCCCGCCCGGGTGAACAACTTCAGGAACAGGAACGGATCCTCGGCGATGTTCTCCTTGATCTGCTGGATCGCCCCGAACGGGGGGACGAGCACGGCGACCGCCGCGATGACCACCAGCCATTCGAGCACGCGCATGCGCCAGCTCGACAGATGGTCCGACAGCTCCTTGAGGATCACGACTCCAAGACCCTGAAAGGGCGAGCCTTCACGCTGCATGCCGCGCTCCTTCATTCGACAAGTTCTGGAAATAGCGGGTGTAGATCATCTCAAGCGAAGGCTCCTCGACCGAGAGCCGCAGCAATCGTCCGCCGGCACCGACCACGGCGGCGGCGGCCTCGGGCCGCACGTCGCCCTCGGCCAGAAGCCGAAAGCAGTTCGGGCTCGTGGTCTCGACGCCCCGCACGCCCGGGACGGTCGCCAGCCGGTCGGCCAGCCCCTGCCCTTCGGCCTCGATGTCCACATAGGTGCCCCCGCCCAGCACCTGCCGACCGAGCTCGGCCACCGTGCCGATGAGCACGATCCGGCCCTCGTTGAACAGCGCCACCCGGTCGCACACGCTTTGCACCCGCTCGAGCAGATGCGACGACAACAGGACGCTCACGCCGTGGTGCTTGAGATTGCGGATGACCTCGAGCAGCTCCAAGGTCGCCTGCGGATCCAGACCCGAGGTGGGCTCGTCCAGGATGGCGATCTGGGCTTCCTTCATCATGATCTCGGCGAGCCCCAAGCGTTGCCGCATGCCGCGCGAGAACGTGGTGACGCGCTTGTCCGCCACGCTGGTGAGACCGACATGCTCGAGCGACGATTTGATCCGCTGCTCGCGCTGCGCGGGCGTCAAACCGATCAGGCGCGCCATGTAGCGCATGTTGTCGGCCGCGGTGAGGTTGTCGTAGAAACCGACCGCGTCGGGCAGATAGCCCACCCGGCGCTTGACCGAGAGCGGCTCGCGTACCGGATCGTAGCCGACCACGCGCGCCTGCCCCTCCGTGATGTCGCTCAGTCCGAGCAACATCAGGATGGTGGTGGTCTTGCCGGCGCCGTTGGGACCAAGCAACCCGAAGATCTCGCCGCGCGCCACCGAGAACGAGACGTTCTTGACGACGCTGACCCCGTCGTAGCGCTTGACGAGATTTGTCGCCTCGATGAGGGTTTCACTCATCGCCGACCGAACCTCGCCACCGCCCCCACCAGGACCAGCAGCGCAATGCCGATGAGGCCGACGCCGTAGATGCCCCAGATGGTCGACGTCGACACGCCGACGCGGAAGCTCGCGGAGGCCGAGTCGCCGCGCCAATTGGCCCGCAGGGTCGTGACATAGTCGCCGGCAATCGCCTTCTCCGGCGGCGTGATCATGGCCTGCACTTCCTTGGTGTCGTTGGGCGCCAGCTTATCGACGCTCTTGGGATCGAAGGTGACCTTCCAGCCGCTCGGTGCCGTGCCCGACAGCGTGATGTCATCGGCGACCGCGGTGCCCGTATTGGTCAGCACGATCGGAATGGCCGATTCGACGCCGGAGGTCGCCTTGGCTGAGAGCACGCCGTCACGGCCGGCTAGGTCGATCTTCGGCTGGCCGCTGATCTCCAGGCCGAGATCGGTGGTCACGTTGGCGTCTTCGGCCACCACCCGCGCGGTGACCTTGTACTTGCCGGCCGCCACCGTGCTGGGCGGGGTCACCTTCAGCTTGACGTCCTTGGACTGGCCGGCATCGATGGGGACCGCGCTCAATTCCTGGCTGCCGTACTGCTCCGTATAGGTCGCGTCGAAGTTGGGCGGCGCGTCGGCCGCCAAAGCGACGGTCAGCTTCTTGCCGCTGTCGTTCTTGATGGAGAGTTGATACTCGAAGCTCGATTTGGGATTGCCACGCAGGTCCGGCAGCTGGGGCGTCACGGTGAGCTTGGCAGGCAAATCCTTGGCCAGCGTGACCGCGATCGGCAGATCGATGCTGGTATTGGGGCCCTTGGCGCTGACCGTGAAATTCGTGGTTCCGACCGGCGCGTCCTTGGGCACGTCGAGGCGCAGCTCGAGCGTGACGCTGGAATTGGTCCCCGGCATGACGGCCGCGACCGGCTGGCCGCCGCCGACCAAGGTGGCGGTCCAGCCGGCGGGCGCGCCCGCGACCGAGAGCGCCAGCCGCTCGGGCGGCAGATCGTAGTTCTGCAGGCGCAGATTGACCGTCGAGGTGGTTCCGGGCCGAACGCTGACGGCCGGATAGTCGGTCAACAGGAAGAGACCCTTGATGTCGTTTTTGGGACTGTCTTGCGCGGCGGCAAGGCCGCAGGGTGCAAGAATGGAAAGGACAACCGAAAAGAAGGCGATAACGCGATATCGCATGATGACAGCTCCGGCAGCAGGGAAAATGATCCCGCGGTTAGAATGACTCCCCTCCCCCAGCCCCCATTGGATCAGGGGTGCAGCGGAGAGCGCGTATTTTTTTCGTTCGCGCGCCGGAATCAATACACATCCGCGGCACTTTTGGCGAGGTTGGACAGGCAAATAGTCACACCCGCAGGACAGTGGGCCAGTCGACCTCGTCGTGCGGCAGCACCCAAGGCTCCTGCTTGGCGGCCGCGCACCATTCCGCCCAGGCCGGAAGCCCCAGCACCGCCTCCGTGTAGGCCCGGGCCGCCGGGCCGACATCGACATCATAGGTGTGAAAACGCGAGACGACCGGAGCGTACATGGCGTCGGCAGCCCCGAAGGCGCCGAACAGGAACGGCCCCGTCTGACCGAAGCGCGTGCGGCAATCCGTCCACATCGCATCGATCCGGCTGATGTGCTCGACGACTTCGGGAACGGGCTCCCGCCGCCGCACCGGCCGCCAAGTGTTCATCGGATAGTGCCGGCGCAGGGGCAGAAAGCCCGCATGCATCTCGGCGGCGATCGAGCGGGCATGCGCCCGGGCGGCTGGCGCAGCCGGCCACAGGCCCGCCTGCGGAAATTTCTCGGCGAGATATTCCAGGATCGCGAGCGATTCCCAGACCTGCGTCTGCCCGTCGGCGAGCGCCGGCACCTTGCCGGTCGCGGAGATCCGGCCCACACGCGCCTTGAAGTCGGGGGCGTCGAGCGAGATCACCTGCTCCGTGAAGGCGATGCCGGCGACCTTCATGGCGATCCAGGGCCGCAGCGACCATGACGAATAGTTCTTGTTGCCGATCAGGAGCAAGAGCGCCATCGCGTTCCCTATCGTGGTTGGTCCCGTCCCCGGCTTCGATAGGCAATGGGCCGTCCCGGTCAAGCGTCATGGCACGGGTGGGCCGCCTAATTCGCGCTCGGCGCCCCCGGTTTGGGGAGCGGTGGCGCCAGCGGTGGTGCCGATGTCGCAGGACCGATGAAATCAGGACAGGTTCATCACGATCGCCAGGCCTGACGCCAGCAGGACCGCGGTGGTCGTGGCCAGGATGGTGGCGGCGATCGAGATCCGCCGCCGCGCGCGGGTGGCAAAGACCCGTTCCGGCCGCGAGTCCGTCGCGGCGCCTGGTATCGCCTTGGGTTGGATTGTGTCGATCCGCATCGCCGGCCTCCCATCGGCGCAGCGCACGCCGGAAAACGCCGGTTCCGTCGCCGAGGGGGAGCAACGGAACGGCACCTCATACCGCGGCAATATGGTTAAGAAAGTCCTTATTCCGGCGCTGCCCTCAGGCCGGATCGAGCGGCCCCGGAAAGAGCGCCGCCGAACGGCCGGTCAGCCAATAGACCAAAAGGCCGACCCACTCGCGCATGGCGGTGTCGGCGCGCTCCAACCCGCTGCCCAAGGTTTGGAACGGACGGAGCGCGTCTTGCGGCCCGCGCGTGCGCCAGTCGACCGGATAGGCCTCGACCGGGAAGCCCGCCCGGCGAAAAACCCCCATGGCGCGCGGCATGTGATAGGCCGACGTGACGAGCAGCCAGCGCTCGCCGGGCTGCGGCATGGCCAGCAGCAAGGAGAAGACCGCGTTCTCGACGGTATTGCGCGACTGCTCCTCGGCGATGATCCGCGCCGGCGGAATGCCGAGGCTCTCGAATAGGCCCACCGCGATCGCAGCTTCGCTGCCCTCACGAAAGATCAACGCACCCGAGCCGCCCGAGTAGACGATCCGCGCCTCGGGATAGCGCCGCGCCAGCGCGACGGCGGCGGTGACGCGCTCGGCCGCTTCGTTGAGGGCGACCTCGTTGCGGGCCGCCGAGACATCCGGCGTGATGCCGCCGCCGAGCACCACGATCCCGTCGGGAGGGCCGCGGGTATCGTCCCAGGGCGGGAAGCGCTGCTCGAGCGGAATGATGAGCGCATTGCCCAGGGGCGAGAGCCCCAAAACCGCGAGCGCCATCAGGCTGGCGGCTGTCAAGAACCCGCCGACGCGCGCCCGGCGCGTCGCCAGCAGCAGGACGCCGAGGAGCCCGAGCCCGATTACCAGATTGGAGGGACTGGCGAAGAAGCCGAGGACTTTGGACAGGATGAAGAACATTCTTCGCGGGCTGTGGGCTCAGCGTTGCTTCTTCCAGGCCTCGTAGCGTGCCCTGGCCTCGTCGTTCATGGGATAGAGGCCCGGGAGCCGCACCCCTTTCTCGACCTCGCTGACGATCCAGCCCTCCATGCGCTCATGCTCGGCGCCCTCGTGCGCGACGAATTCCACGAGGTTCTGCGGAATGACCACGGCGCCGTCCTCGTCGGCAACGATGATGTCGCCCGGGAAGATCGCGCAACCGCCGCAGCCGATCGGTTCCTGCCAGCCGATGAAGGTGAGGCCATTGACCGAGGCGGGCGCCGCGATGCCGGCGCACCACACCGGCAACGCGCTCGCCAGCACCCCCACCTTGTCACGCACCACCCCGTCGGTGACGAGCGCCGCAACGCCGCGGCGCACCATGCGCATGGTGAGAATGTCGCCGAAAATGCCGGCGCTCGTCACCCCCATCGCGTCGGCCACCGCGATGCACCCCTCCGGCATCTCCTCGATAGCGCCGCGGGTCGAGATCGGCTTCGACCAGCTTTCGGGCGTGGCCAGATCCTCCCGCACCGGCACGAAGCGCAGCGTGAAGGCCGGCCCGACGACGCGCTCGCCCTTTTGCAGCGGCATCGGACCCTTCATCCAGCAGCGGCGAATGCCCTTCTTCAGAAGCATGGTGGTGATGGTGCCGGTGGTGATGTGGCGCAAAGCGTCCAGCGCGGCTGTCATGGCGCGACCTTCCGTTCGGTTTTCCATTTGGCGAATCCATCGGCCCGCAACCGGCAGGCCGGGCAGGTGCCGCAGCCATATCCCCAATCATGCCGCCGCGAGCGGTCGCCGAGATAGCAGGTGTGGGTGTCTTCCACCAGCAGATCGATGAAGGCATCGCCGCCGATGGCGTGCGCGAGCGCGAAGGTCGCGGCCTTGTCGATCCACATCAGCGGCGTATGGATCACGAACCTCTGGTCCATGCCGAGGTTGAGCGCGAGCTGCATGGCCTTGATGGTATCGTCACGGCAATCCGGGTAGCCCGAATAATCGGTCTCGCACATGCCGGCGACGAGATGCTTGGCGCCGCGCCGGTAAGCCAGCGCGCCGGCGAAAGCGAAGAAGACGAGATTTCGCCCCGGCACGAAGGTGGTGGGCAACTGGTTCTCAGCGATCTCGATCGCGATGTCGCGCGTGAGCGCGGTATCGGATAGAGCCGAAAGCGCGTCGAGCCTGATGAGGTGATCCTCGCCTAGCCGCTGCGCCCAGACCGGGCGCAGCGCGATCATGCGCTCGCGCACGCGCAGACGCGCATCGAGCTCGACCTTGTGGCGCTGGCCATAGTCGAAGCCGACGGTCTCGACGCGTGCGAACCGCTCGAGCGCCCAGGCGAGGCAGACCGTCGAATCCTGGCCGCCGGACAGCAGCACCGCGGCGGCATCAGGCGTCAATCCCACTTCGGCGACCCGGAATAGGCATAGTCGACGATGCGCCCGTCGCGATGCGCGAGCGCATGGATCTCAGCCATCTCGGCCTCGGAAAGTGCGAAGTCGAAGATCGCGCAGTTCTGCGACAGATGCTCGATCCGGCCGGTGCGGGGAATGACCACGATGCCCTGCTGCACCAAGAACCGCAACGAGACCTGGGCCGCGCTCTTGTGGTGCGCGGCGCCGACGCGGGCGAGCACGGCGTCTTTCTGGGCGCCGCCGCGGGCAATCGGACTGTAGGCGACGACCGCCATACCCTGGGCCCGGCAGGCGGCAATCACCTTCGATTGGTCGAGAAACGGATGCATCTCGATCTGGTCGCACACCAGCGGCTCGCTCGCCAGCCGCACCGCCTCCTCGATCAGCGGAACCGTGAAGTTGGATACGCCGATATGACGGGCGAGCCCACTTTGCTTGACCTTGCACAAGGCGCCCAACGTTTCAGAGAGCGGAATTTGCGGGTTCGGCCAGTGCAGGAGCAGGAGGTCGACCTCGGACAGCCGCAGCCGCGCCAGGCTGCCCTTGGCGGCGCGATCGAGCTCGAGCGGGGCGAAATGCGCCGGCCAGATTTTGGTGGTGATGAAGACCTCGTCGCGCCGCACGCCCGAGGCCCGCAACCCCTCGCCGACCTCGCGCTCGTTGTCGTACATTTCGGCGGTATCGATGTGGCGATATCCGAGCCGCAGCGCCTGCTCGACGATGCGCGCACAAACGCGCCCACGCAGTTCCCAGGTGCCCAGACCCAGGAGCGGAATGCGCGCACCTTTCACCTCGACGACCTGCATCACGGTTCCCGCGACGATTGGCGACACCGGGCATTCATAGGGCGGTTCTCGTTCGTCTGGAAACGAAACCGGCCCGTTCAGGCTGATTTTGCCGCATTTTTTTACGGAATTAGAGCGAAATCAGCATCCGTCTTCCCGAAAACGCGCGCCGCCAAACGGGCGATGCTCATCGCCCCGGGCCAGAGGCCCGGCCGCCAAACGGGCAGCGGATCCCTACCGCTCGGACTTGGCCGTGTTGAGGACCGCGAAGGCCACTTGCGGCGCCTGGTCGATCACCTTGAGCAAGGCGCGCGCGGGTCCGCGCGGCGAGCGCTTGCCCTGCTCCCAATTGCGCACTGTCTCGATCGGCACCCCGATCCGGGCCGCGAATTCCGCTTGGGTCAATTTGGCCCGCGCCCGGATGCCCTTGGCGTAGACGGCGTCGCGCCCCTGCCCGCCGATCCGCGGATTGGCGCCATCGGTCGCGTCCGCAAGGTTCGCACTCGCAATGGTGGCGGCGCGCACAAGCGCCCGCTCGGTCCCGTCCGCGAGGATCTCGACAATGCGTCCGTCGGCTTTCAGTCTGACTCGCATCATGGCGTTCATAAGCGATTCCCCTCGATCGGCCAAGCGGTTGCCTCGACACCTGCGGTTCGCCGGCAATCGGCCGATGACCGAGTCGGCCGTGGGCGAGGCAGGCCAATGACCTATCCGGCGGCGCGCATCGACATCCCTGCGCGCGGAATGCTCGCGGCCGCCAACATCCGATCGATTGCCTCGCGCGGTGCCGGCTTGGCGAACAGATAGCCTTGCATCTCGTCGCAACCCGCGAGCCGCACCAAGGCACGCTGCTCCTCCGTTTCGATCCCCTCGACCAGGATGGAAAGATTGAGCGCCCGGCCGAGCGCGATAATGGCCTGGATGATCACGCCCGCATTGGCCGAATGGTCGAGCGCCGCCGCAAAGCCGCGATCGACCTTGAGCTTGTCGAACGGCAACCGCTGCAGGTAGGTGAGGCTCGAATAGCCGGAGCCAAAATCATCGAGCGCGAGCTTGAGCCCGAGCGCCCGCAAATCGTCGAGCCGCGATTTGGCCGCTTCCGAATTTTCGATCAGCACGCCCTCCGTCACCTCGAGCACGAGGCGCGACGGCGGCAGCCGCGTCTCGGCCAGGACCGCAGCCACCAGGTCGGCGAATTTGCGGTCGCGCACCTGCATCGGCGACAGATTGACCGCGACATAGAAATTCGGCCAGCGCATCGCATCGCGAAGCGCACGGCGCAGCACGAATTCCCCGAGCTGATCCATCAAGCCGGCCTGCTCGGCGATTGGAATGAACCGCGCCGGCGGGATCGCGCCCCGGGTCGGGTGATTCCACCGCAGCAACGCCTCCACCCCGACGATCGCGTTGCCCTCCGCCGCCACGATCGGCTGATAGTGGACATCGAAATCGCGCGCCGCAACCGCGCGCCCGAGCTCGCGCTTGATGAACCGCTGATCCTCGAACTCGATCTCCATTTCGGCCGCGAAACCGACCACTATGCCGCCGCCGCGGCGCCTGGCCGAGCGCAATGCAAGATCGGCGCGGCGAGCGAGCTCTTCGCCCGTCGTCCCATCATGGGGCGCGACCGCCAGCCCGACGCTGGCGGCGATTTGCAGCGCCTGACCGATCCAGACCGGACGGGAAATTGCCGTTCTGGCCGCCTCGGCGGTGGCGAGTGCCGACGGCAGATCCCGCGCCGGCATGATGAGCGCGAATTTGTGGCTGCTGCGCATCCGCCCGATCAGAACGTCGGGCGGCATGGCTTGGCGCAGCCGGTTGGCGACCTCAAGCAGCACCTCGTTGCCGCCCGCCTCGCCGACCGCGTCCTTGGCGTCCCGAAAGCCATCGAGACCCAGGACGGCAAATCCCATGCATTCATCGGCCTTGCGCGCGGCTGCGGCACGATCGAGGCGATCCAGAATATCGTCGCCGTTGGGCAGGCCGGTGACCGGTTCGACCTCCAGATGCTTGCGGATCTGCTGCTGGCTGACGGTCAGCCGAAGATCCAGGCGCCGCAGATGCCAAAGGGCCGCGGCCAGCAAGCTGACGAAACCGAGCGCGATCAGGACAGCCAGCGGCGAAATCCCGTTCATGGTCGCGGTCGCGGATCGTGCCGGATCCCAGTTCAACCACCCGACGATGCGGCCGTTGCGGTCGAGCAGGGTTTGCGTCTCGCGATCGCCACCCGGCAGATCATCGTCGAATCGCAGCCCCTCGAGCCCGGATGCCTCCTCCAAGATCCGCAGGATCCGCGGGTCCCTGCCGGAGAGGTCGGGAGCGACCGATTGCAACGCCTCGACCGCGCCCTGCAAAGCTTGGCGATGCCCGGCTTCCACACGATCATCGGCCTGCCGCGCCACCACGAAACCGACGCCCAGGCAGGCGACCGTCACGGCCACCAGGATGAGGGCAAGGGGTATGACAACGCGCAGGATGGCGGCTTCGCGGCCGGTCGCCGGCCCCGCCTCAGGGAAAGAGGGATTCGCGCGCAGCTGTGCCGCGGGCAGCCATCCATCCGGCCGAGCGATTGGCGACGCCGACGGGGCGTCACCGGCCGAGGCCGTGTCCTCATTATTGGCCAACGCAGACTCCGGCCATACGCGACTGATACGAAACCAATGTCCCCCATGGCTAAGGCGGGATGGTGAATAACCTGTGAATCGCCGCTGTGACTCGCCGCGAAATCCCCATCCGCGGCGGTGCCGGTGCATGCGACGGGCAAGCCGGATGTACAATCGACAAAAGCGACCTTTGCGGGCGCCGCGGACCTCAGCTTGCGTCTAATGTGGTCGTCCTAACATACTGAAAAATATAATTTTCTACCAGATCTGCGGCATTGTGGTCACGGTCGGGATTTAATGTGCGCAGGCGGTTCGGTTAAGGTGCCATTAATTTGCCGCTCGATACTGTTTGGCTAGCGCGCAATGCTGGCTAGAGTGGTTTGTTGGCGCGAGTGGTTAGGTTTCCGGGGCCCCGGGTCAGGTCGAATATTGCAGTCAAGAGGTTGTGCCAAAGTGGGCTTGAGCCGCACCATCGCTTCGGTCCTACTGCTACCTTTCCTGCTCGGATTGGGGTGGGCGCAGGCGGCCGAATGTCCGGGACATCCGGGCGCGCTCGGGGTCAGTCGCACCATCGTGCTCAATCCGGCCGAGCACCCGAAGCTCGGGACCTTGCAGTATGACGAATCGCTGCCGCTCAATGACCACGAAGTGGTCCTGACCTTCGATGACGGCCCGCTTCCTCCTTATACCAGCCGGGTACTCGATACGCTGGCCGCGGAGTGCGTGAAGGCGACGTTTTTCCTGGTCGGGCGCATGGCGCTCGGATATCCGCAAGTGGTCCGGCGCGAATACAATGAAGGTCATACGATCGGCGGGCACAGCCAGAACCACCCCTTCACTTTCGCCAAAATGTCGGTCGACGACGCCGCCAAGGAGATCGAGGACGGCTTCGAATCGTTGCGGACCGTGCTGGGTGATCCCAGGGCGGTTGCTCCGTTCTTCCGAATTCCCGGCCTCTTGCGGCAGGATTCGGTGGAGCAGTACCTGGCGCAGCATGGCTACGCGACCTGGAGCCTCGATTTTCTCGCCGACGATTGGACCCATATCAGCGCCAAGGAAATCACCCGCCGGGCACTCCAGCGAATCGAAGCCCGCGGCCGCGGCATCCTGCTATTGCACGACATCCAGCCGGCGACCGCATTGGCGCTGCCGACGATTCTGGCGGAGCTCAAGGCCCGCGGCTACAAGATCGTTCAAGTCGTGCCGGCGACACCGGACCGGCCGGCGACCGTGGCCGAGTCGGATGACTGGGTGCAGCGGCATCACACACGGCCATCATGGCCGAGGGTTTTGGCGGTGGGCACCACGACCGCGCAGCCCAGCCTCGACGCGCCCAGTCCGGCGAATTTCGGCGTGACCGAATCGACCGGCAAGGTGGTGGCGATGGATTTGTCGCTGGCCGCGCAGCAGGAAAAACCCGTCTCGGGCCAGAATCCGCTGCCGCGCAGCGCGCCGTGGCCGAACAATGTGAGCTACACGGTGCCGGCGGAGACCGAACTGCTGCCTACGACAGCGGCACAGGACTTCATCTATTATCCAGGCAGAACCGCGGCCTCCTTTGCGACATCCGACCGCAAGGCCACACGCCAAAATCTCGTGACGACCTCGAAGCTGAACCCGAAACCGGGCCCGAGCAGGATTCTGGGCTTGCCGAAGGATCCCACCAAGGATGCGGCTGGCGCCGCAGCGCGCCCGCGGCCGGTCGGCCACCAGCTCTGACCAAGCCGACCGCCAGCGTCTCAGCAATTCGCCTTCGCGGCTTCTCTCCCTCAGGAGTTCTGGTGCGGTCGAGAGGACTCGAACCTCCACGGGTTGCCCCGCTAGCACCTCAAGCTAGTGCGTCTACCAATTCCGCCACGACCGCAGATGAGGTTAGCGCCGGCCGTGCGGTCCGGCGTTGAAGCGGCTCG
>DASZKX010000295.1:0-3047 GCA_035552735.1 Xanthobacteraceae bacterium | reverse complement strand
TCCTGCGCGGTTCCGCGCCCGATGCCTGTCAAAGCCGCGGCGAGCGCTAGCGCCAGCAGAAACCTGCTCATCCCGTCCTCCTTGCAGGACGGATTATCGGCGGGTTAGGGGCTCTCGCCCACCGAATTCTTGCGGCGGTATTCGAACAGCATTACGCGCGGGTCGCCTTAAGCAACCCGCGCGCAGCGTATGGGATTGGACTTGGGCGGACGGGCAGGCTTTGCCCACCGGGGATCAGTCGCGACGCTCGGCTTCCCAGGTTCCGGCACACTCGTTGCCGCTCCACTTGCCGCCGCCGACCTTGCCGGCGAGTCGGCCGGTGCCGCTGGCGCTTTTGTCGCCGGCGCTCACCAGCACGGTGACCGCACCGTTGCCGCCGACCTTGCCGGAGACGTTGATCAGGCTGGGGCCGTCATTTTGCACGGCGCCGTTGGAGATGCGGACCGGATAACGATAGGCGCGATCGCAAGAGCCCTTTTGGGTGACGATCACCACGCTCCACAGACCATCGTAGCTCGGCGCGGCGGCTGCCGGTGCGGCGGCGGCCAGGACACCCGCGAACGAGGCACCCGCGAACGAGACGGCGATCACCGCCAGGGCGGCGCGGTTAAAGCTGCGATTCTGCGACCTCGTCATGTGCCTCATCCTGTGTTCTGCCGGCTTTTTGCCGGGTTAATCGGGTTTGACCAAGACGGCGATGAAAAGTCGTGAACCCCGTCCCTGCTCTCTTGGTCGCTTTATGGCTGAAATAGGTTCAAATACCGTTGACGAGCTGCGGAATTCGCTACCCCGACACCATCGAGAGCCGTTACGGAACTGCGGATCCGCCAGATGCTGGCTCTTGTAATGCGTTGCAAACAAACGATTTTATGGCCGTTCCCGGCAGGATCCCGGCGGCTGCCTCAGGGGGCTGCGGCCGTGCCCGGGGGGCGTTGATCGGCGCCGTTTTGCCGGGGGCGTAGACGAAAAAAATCGGCCCGGTCCAGCCGATACCCAGAGGAGGCAGCGATGCCGGCGCAGCAGTTCGATTTTCCCAATGCCAGTGGTCTTCGTCTCGCCGGGCTGCTCGACAACCCCGCCGGCGAGGCGCGTGCCTATGCGCTGTTCGCCCATTGCTTCACCTGCGGCAAGGACGTCCATGCGGCCAAGCGCATCGCGGAAGGATTGACCGCGCTGGGCATCGCCGTGTTGCGCTTCGATTTCACCGGCCTCGGCTCCAGCGAAGGCGAGTTCGCCAATACGACATTCTCCTCCAATGTCGCCGATCTGGTCGCCGCCGCCGACCACTTGCGCAGGATCAAGCGCGCGCCCGCGATTCTCATCGGCCACAGCCTCGGCGGCGCCGCCGTCCTGGCGGCCGCGTCGGCGGTGCCGGAGGCGCGAGCGGTGGTGACGATCGCGGCGCCCTCCGATCCGGCCCATGTGGCAGGCCTGTTCCGGGACGCCCGGGCGGAGATCGAAGCCGGCGGCGAGGTCGAGGTGACGCTCGCGGGCCGGGCGTTCCGCATCCGCCGCGCCTTTTTGGACGACGTCGCCGAGCAGCAATTGAGCGGGCGCATCAATGCCTTGCACAAGGCGCTGCTCATATTCCATTCGCCCACCGACGATATCGTCGGTATCGACAATGCGAGCCGCATCTTCGCGGCCGCCCGGCATCCGAAGAGCTTCGTCTCGCTCGCTGGCGCCGATCATTTGCTCAGCCGCCGGAGCGATGCCGCCTATGTGGCCAACGTGATCGCCGCCTGGGCCGGGCGCTATCTCGACATGGCGCCGCAGGCGACGGCGCTCCCGGCAGGGCCGCCCCCAACGGCCGCCCCCGCGCCGACGGGCGACGATGAGGATCGCGGCGTGGTGATCGTGCGTGAGACCGGGCAGGGGCGGTTTGAGCAGCAGATCACGGCCGGCGCGCACCGCCTCCTGGCCGATGAGCCTATCGATGTCGGCGGCACCGACAGCGGTCCCAATCCATACGATCTCCTGCTGGCGGCGCTCGGCGCCTGCACCGCGATGACGCTGCGGCTCTACGCCGAGCGCAAGGCGTTGCGGCTCGACCGGGTCGCGGTCAGGCTCCGCCACGCCAAGGTCCATGCCGCCGATTGCGAAACCTGCGAGAGCCGGGATGGGAAGGTCGACCGCATCGAGCGGGGAATTGTGCTCGAAGGCGAGCTCGACGCGCAGCAGCGCGCGCGCCTGCTCGAGATTGCCGACAAGTGTCCGATCCACCGCACCCTGACGTCGGGGGTCGACATCGCGACCAGCGAGCTCAGCGATCCGCCCTGATCAGATCCTGGATGCCGCGTGGGTGGGCCGTCGCGTTGCTACTTCGAGACGGCAGCGACGGTTTCGAAGGTCTTGCCGTTCTTGGCCTGCTCGACCGCGAAATCGAACAGCGCCTTCATGTAGTCCGGGTCGAAGGCGCCGCGCGAGGGATGCTGGAACTCGGGATCGATCTGGGCGACGCTCAAGCTGATGCCCTGCTGCTGCGCCGCCGCCAGCGTCAGCAGCAGCTCGATGCGCAACCCGGCCTGCAGCGCCAACGCGATGGAGCGGCCGAGCACGGCGGTGGTTTGCGGCATGGTGACGTCGAACTGCGGTGACAGCTTGGCGTTCGCGATCACGTAAAGCTGCTTGGTCGGCAGATGTACGGTGCCGGTTCCGGCCAGCACCGAGGTGGGCGCGATGAAGAAGGGCGCTGTGATCGTGCCGTCGTTATGCAGCTCCTGATATGCCTTGCCCTGGGATTCGACGTCGATCATGACCGGGGGGAAAATTCCCGGAATGCTGGCGGATGCCAGCAGCACGGCACGAAACAGCTGGAGCGCCTTGTCGTCGCCGCGCGCCGCGATCGCGCCCAGGTTCCAAACCATCGGCCGGCCGGCATCGAGATTGGTGGTGACGGCCAACAGGCGGCGGCCGCGCTTGTGCTCGGCGGCGATGTCGGCGAGCAGCTGCGGGGTCACACGCTTCTCGATCGTGCGCTTGAGTGGCCATGAATCCATCAGGCTGTCGCCAGTGGGACGATCCTCGAAGATGTCGCCGGCCGTGAT
>DASZKX010000294.1:0-18661 GCA_035552735.1 Xanthobacteraceae bacterium | reverse complement strand
CGGGCTTGTCCGGCGGGCCGGCGGCGCGCCGGTCGATAGCGGATCAATTCGTTGATCGGAAAACAGAATTCTCGGTGCGTCCGGCCCGCGCGACTTGCATCCGGCGCGGCCGGTTCGGACGAGGGGTCTTGAGGTGCCGCGCCGCCGCCAAACGCCGCCTTCGCTCGGGCTCCGCGCCGGTGTACTGCTGGCGGCGCTCGCCCTGGAGGCGCCGTCCGCATCAGCCCAGATGGCCGCCACAACCGATTTTCCCCTGCTGGCGCCGACGCTCGACGGCAATCCCCGGACACCGCCGGTGTTTCGCAAGGCCGACACCCAGACTCCCCCCGCCACGACCACGACTGCGGTCGGGCAACTGCCGAATTTCGACGACCAGCCCTCGATCGGCGCCGGCTCGACTGGCTTCAACTCCAGCAACACCAAGCCCAAGGCGCCGAGCGGTATCCAGCCCTCGGGGGCGGGCGCCAATCCTCCAGGCGCGACCGGGACCAAAACCACAGCGGCCGCGAGCGCGCAGGTTTCGCTGCCGCCGGTGCTGCAAACGAGCGCGGTCGGCAGTGCCCGCTTGCAGCAAAATCAAAACCAGACGCGGCACGGCGCCCCGGCCGCCGATGCGACGGCCGGCGCCGGTGCCAATGCCTCGGCGCTGGCGCCCGCGCCCGCCTCCACTACGCCCGACCCGACGCTCGCCGTGCCCCGGACCCTCATCCGCCGGCCGGTGGTGGACGACAAGCCGTTCGATCCGGTCGGCATCGCGGCCGGTTCGTTCCGCCTGCGCCCGGCGATCGAGGTGTCCGGCGGCTACGACACCAACCCGGCGCGCACCAATATGGGTGGCGGGGCCTCGAACTTCGGCATCGTGGCGCCCGAATTGCTGGTCAATTCGAACTGGTCGCGCCACGAGCTCACCGCCAATCTGCGCGGCAGCTACACCGCCTATGGGGCCGCCTCCAGCCTCGACCGCCCGGCTTTCGACGGCAAGGTCGACGGCCGCATCGACGTCACCAGCCGCACCCGCATCGATCTCGAAAGCCGGCTTGTGGTCGCCACCGACAATCCCGGCAGCCCGAACATCCAGGCCGGCCTCGCCCGGCTGCCGATCTCCACCGATGTCGGCGGCAGCATCGGGCTCGGCCAGCGCTTCAACCGGTTCGACGTCGCCCTCAAGGGCGGCATCGACCGCACCACCTACCAGAATTCGGTCTTCACGGACGGCACGAGTGCCAGCAACGACGGTCGCAACTTCGATCAATACAGCGCGCAATTGCGCACCGGCTACGAATTGACGCCGGGCGTGATCCCGTTCGTCGAGCTCGATGCCGACCGTCGCCATCACGATCTCGCGGTCGACAGCTCCGGGTTCGATCGCAATTCGCAAGGCCGTGCCGCCAAGGTCGGCTCGACCTTCGAGCTCTCGCGCATCCTCATCGGCCAGCTGGCGTTCGGCTACCTGGAGCGCGACTACACCGATCCGACTCTGCAGACCGTCAAGGGCCCGACATTCGACGGCTCGCTCACCTGGGTGGCGAGCGCGCTGACGACGTTCAAGCTGACGGCCGTGACGAGCGCCAACGAATCGACGCTTGCGGGCGTCTCGGGTGTGTTCACCCACGAGGTCGGCATCGAGGTCGATCACGCGTTTCGCACCTGGCTCGATGCGACGCTGAAATTCACCGGCGACCGCGACACCTATGTGGGTCAGTCGCGCCAGGACGGTCGCTTCGCCGGCTCCTTCGCCCTCACCTACAAGCTCACTCGCGAGATGCAGCTCAAGGGCGAATTGCGCCGGGAGTGGCTCACCTCCAACATGGCCGGCAACAACTACCAGGCCTATGTGGCGCTGCTGGGCGTGCGGCTGCAGCGGTAGGATGAAGAAGTGCTGCGCTGCGCCCGGGACAAGGGCCCCCCTCAAATCTTCCGATCGCCGTCCAGGATCCGCGCGAGCTCCGCGCGCACTGCCGGCGCCAGGTCCGGGCGGGCGAGCGCATAGGCCACGTTGGCGGACAGGAAGCCGACCTTGGAACCGCAATCGAAGCTCGCACCCTCGAATTGTAGGCCGTAGAACGGCTGCCGGGAGGCCAGCTCGATCATCGCATCGGTGAGCTGAATCTCGCCGCCGGCGCCGCGCTTCTGCGCGGCCAGAATGCCGAAGATCTCGGGCTGCAGCACGTAGCGTCCCGTGATGGTGAGTTTCGAGGGCGCCTGCTCGCGCGTGGGCTTCTCCACCATGCGGGTGACCGAGAACAGCTTGCCATGGGGCGCGCCCACGCCGACCACGCCGTACATATGGATACGCTCGGCCGGCGTCTCCTCGACGGCGATCAGGTTGGCGTCCTCGCCGACCGTGCGGGCGGCATCGATCATCTGGCTGAGGCAACCGCGCGGATGCTGAACCAGCACGTCCGGCAACAAGAGCGCGAACGGCTCGTTGCCGACCAGCTCGCGCGCGCACCAGACCGCGTGTCCGAGCCCCAGCGGCTCCTGCTGGCGCGTGAAGCTGGTGGTGCCGGGCGCCGGTAGGTCGTCCTCCAGCGCCTTGAGCTCCAGACGCTTCTGGCGCTCGCGCAGCGTCACCTCCAGCTCGAACTGGCGATCGAAATGATCCTCGATGACGGCCTTGTTGCGCCCGGTCACGAAGATGAAATGCTCGATGCCGGCCTGCCGTGCCTCGTCGACGACGTGCTGGATCAGCGGCCGGTCGACGACCGGCAACATCTCCTTGGGCATGGCCTTGGTGGCGGGCAGGAATCGGGTGCCGAGCCCGGCGACCGGGAAGATGGCTTTGCGGATCGGTTTCATGATCTGAGGGGCGAGACCTGGGGATTCGAGGGGGGAGGGAGAGCCGGGTACCGGGTTTAAAATCCGTTAACGGTATGGTGACCATATATAATCGCCGTCGGGAAAAGCGAGGCGCAATTGGCGGCACTTCGTCCATCGCTTTGGCGAGAATGAATGCACGATAGCGCCCACAATTCCCGATCTGGTAGTATGGTCCGGCGCAATCCAAGCATCTCGGTTGCCCGGAATGACTCCTAAGGCAGAGACATGACGAGATTGTTCAGCTCCACGGCTCGGCTCGGCGCGGCTGCGGCGATCGCGCTCGCCATGACGGGCCAGGTGCTGGCGCAGGCCGCCGACAGCGGGGGCTGGTTTCCGTTCAAGATTCCGGGCCTCACCACCGGGTCGATCGCCCCTTCGGCGCCCTTGCCGCCGGCGTCCGCGGCGCCCGGCAGTCCACCCGAGTGGAGTGGGGAATCCGGCTCGTCCGGACATCCGCTGATGACCGCCGACGCCATCCGGGCGGCGGCGGCGGATTTCCACGCCTGCCTCGAGGGTCTGTGGCCGGAGGCGGCGCGGCGCGGGGTTCCGCGGGCCGTATTCGATGCCCAAACCGCCGCGCTCACGCCCGACCTGCGCATCATGGATCTGCTCGATGCCCAGCCGGAATTCACCAAGGCGATCTGGGACTATCTGGATCTGCTGGTGAGCGACGATCGCATCAAGAACGGCCGCACCATCCTGGCCCAGCATCGTGCGATCTTCGATGCGGTCGAGAAGGCCTATGGGGTCGATCGCCACGTGATCACCGCGATCTGGGGCGTCGAATCCAACTATGGCACGCAAGGCGGCCAGCGCCCGGTGGTCCGCTCGACCGCGACGCTCGCCTGCATTGGCCGCCGGCAGGATTATTTCCGCGAGGAATTTCTCTCTGCGCTCGAAATTCTCGCCCATGGCGACGTCGATGCGGCGCACCTGCAGGGATCGTGGGCTGGCGCATTCGGCCCGACCCAATTCATGCCCACGAGCTTCAAGAAATACGCGGTTGATTTCGACGGCGACGGCCGCCGCGACGTGGTCGATTCGATCCCGGATCTGATCGCTTCGACCGCCAACAATCTGAAGAAGGACGGCTGGGCGACCGGCCAGACCTGGGGTTACGAGGTCGTGGTGCCGGAGCGCTTCAACTTCATGCTGGCCGATCGCGCCCGCCTCATGACCATGCAGGAATGGATGCGGGCCGGCATCGGCCGCCCGGGCGGCAAGGCCTTTCCGCGCCTGGACGATCGCGCCTATCTGCTGGTGCCGGCGGGTGCGCAGGGTCCGGGCTTCCTGATGCTGCAGAACTTCCGCGTCATCATGAAGTACAACCCGTCCGAGGCTTATGCGCTGGCGATCGGATATCTGGCCGACCGGCTGCGCGGCAGCGAACCGCTGGTGCAGCCATGGCCGCGCTATGAGCGCGTGCTGACGCGCGATGAGCGTCTCGAGCTGCAGCAGCAATTGGCCAGTCACGGCTTCGATGTCGGCAGCCCGGATGGTCAGCTCGGCGGCCGCACCCGCGCCGCATTGCGCCAGTTCCAGGCCCAGATCGGCTTCGTCCCCGACGGTTTTGCGTCGGCGGCCATCCTGGATCGGCTGCGCCGTCCTTGAAACCTCGATTTTGACAGATCGGCCGCGCAAACTGGTTACGTTCGGTCCATCTTCAAGTTGACATTTTTGTCGTACTATTGCGGGGTGAAGGTGGGCGTTGCGCCGTTGCGCCGGCCCATTGCGACATGGCCTTTAACGGCGATTTTGATCCGCGAATCGGCATTATTCGCGCAACGCAAGGGCGATCGAGCGGCCGGATCATGGGTGTGCAGGACAAATCAGGGCGGTGGGGCATCGGCGCCGTGCTGCTGGGCGCGACCCAGATGGTTGCGGCCGCCTGTCTGACGATCGCGTTGCTGGTGCCCGCCCAGGCGCAATTCTGGTCGCCGTTCGGTGCGCCGCGGCGGCCGCCGGCTCCGATTCAGCAACAGCCGCAGTTTCAACAGCAGCAGCAGTACAATCCGTTCGGCGGCTTCTTCGGCCCGCAGGATATTCCGCGCCCGTCCGCGCCTGCGGACAATTCCCATGCCCCATCGCCGCAGGCGCGCAAATCCGATACGGCGCCCACCACCTCGGTCGTGGTCATGGGCGATGCGATGGCCGATTGGCTCGCCTACGGGCTCGAAGACGCGTTCTCGGAACGGCCCGAGATCGGCATCGTGCGCAAGCACCGCACCGGCTCGGGCCTGATCCGCTACGATGCCAAACGCGATGTGGACTGGGCGCAAACCGCGCGCGAGATCATCGCGGCCGAAAAGCCGAAGTTCATCGTGATGATGGTCGGAACCAATGATCATCAGTCGATCCGCGAGCGTGCGCCGGCGGCGCGCGCCGCACCGGCCCCGGGCAAGCCGGGAGCCGCCCCTGCGGCGCAGCCGCCCGGCGAGACCGCGCCGGCGCCGACCGAGGATGTGCCGGATGCGGAGAATCCGGATCAAACGCCGCTCATCGCCGCGGAGGGTGGCCGCAACACCAGCCCCACCGGGCCGTTCGAGTTCCATACCGACCAGTGGGAAGCCGCCTATATCAAGCGGATCGATGCGACCATCGCGGCCTTGAAGAGCGGCGGCGTGCCGGTGTTCTGGGTCGGCCTGCCGGCACAACGCGGCCCCAAGGCGACATCGGAATCCTCCTATCTCAACGAGCTCTATCGGGCCCGTGCCGAGAAGGCGGGAATCGTCTTTGTCGACATCTGGGACGGCTTTGTCGACGAGCAGGGCCGCTACTCCCCGCAAGGTCCGGATTTCGAGGGCCAGATTCGCCGCCTGCGCAGCGCCGACGGCATCTATTTCACCAAGGCCGGCGCCCGCAAGCTCGCCCATTACGTGGAGCGGGAGATCGACCGCAGCGAGGCCAATCGCGCCGTTCCGGTGGCGCTGCCTTCGACCCTCGAGACGGGTCCGGCGGGCGCCAAGGCGGGCGGACCGTCTGCGCGCCCATTGGTCGGCCCGGTCGTGCCGCTGACCGTGTCGACGACCGGTGCCACCGCCGACGAGCTTTTGGGCGGCGCGCGCCCGGCCACGCGAGCCGCCAACCCGGATCCGTTGACGACGCGCGTCCTCATCAAGGGCGAGCCGATCGCGGCGCCGACCGGTCGGGCCGATGATTTCAACTGGCCGCGCGGGAGCGCCGCCACCGTCACGACCGAGCCTATTTCGCCGTCCCCACCCGCAACCGCAAGCGCGAGCCCAGGTCCGGCGGCAGCAGCGGGCGGTACGGCGCAACCGAAGACTGCAAAGCCCGCAGCGCCGGCGCCCGGCACCGCCTCGGTCTATCAGCGGCTCGAGGTGGATGGTGCGCCCGACGAGACCAAGCCCAAGGTGGCGAGGAAACCGGCGCCAGCGCCGGCTCCGGTGCGGCCGGCCCCGTTCGCCAACATCCCGAATATCTTCCGTTGAAACGGTTTATGCGCGCGGTCCCGTGAGGCCGGTCCCGATTGGGCTCACTTCGGCGCGCGCTTGGCCAGGATCCGCTGCAAGGTGCGCCGGTGCATGTTGAGCCGGCGCGCCGTCTCCGAGACGTTGCGACTGCACAACTCGTAGATGCGCTGGATGTGCTCCCAGCGCACGCGGTCGGCCGACATCGGGTGCTCGGGCGGCTCAGCGGTCGCCCCGTCGTAGGCCAGCAAGGCCGCCACCACGTCATTGGCGTCGACCGGCTTGGCCAAGTAGTCGACCGCGCCCATCTTCACGGCGTTCACCGCGGTCGCGATATTGCCGTAGCCGGTGAGGATGATGGCGCGCGCGTCGGGTCGGCGGCGCTTGAGCGCGGAGATCACCTCGAGGCCATTGCCGTCGGCCAATCGCATGTCGACCACCGCGAAGGCTGGCGATGCCGTCTCCAGGCAGGCCAATCCCTCGGCAATCGACTCTGCCGTGGTGACGGTGAAACCCCGGCCCTCCATGGCACGGGCGAGCCGCTGCAGAAACGACTTGTCGTCCTCGACGATCAGCAGGGTTCGCTCGCCCGCGATCCCCGGAGCGTGGCTTTCGGCCATGGCCATCGATTCCTCCAATAGCACTTTTCTCGCTCTTTGTTGAACTCTCTCTAAGCTCTTTCACCCGACCGGCCGGGCCCATTCGCTGCGGCCGTCGATCTGATCTGTTCCCTACATGTTCAACATATATATTTCGTCAAACGCAACCCACAACACCGGTTAAGATAAACTCTTGGCAATCAGTCGGAGCCGAACCCAATGGCTCCCGGGACGCCCGCTGCTGCGGGCGTCGCGCTCACAACAGCGGGACCGGGCTTTCCTCGAAATCAACGCGGGCCCAGCGCACCCGCACCGAGGCCCCCTGCGCCGGCGCCGCCCGATTGGCGAAAATGAGCTTCGCGCCCGAGCGTTCCAGCAGGGTCTTGGCGATGAACAGGCCGAGCCCGAGCCCGCCCGCCTCCACATCGACGCTATGGCGCAGGTTGCGCCGGCCGGTCACATAAGGCTCGCCGATCCGGTCCATGATCTCGGGCGCGAATCCCGGCCCATCGTCGTTGATCGTCAAGGTGATCTCCTGCGCGCTCCATTCGGCGGTGACCTCGACCCGCTCGCGGGCGAAATCGACGGCATTCTCCAGCAGATTGCCCAACCCATAGAGAATGACCGGATTGCGCCGGCCGATCGGCTCGGCCGCATCGTTGGCAACCAGCGTCGCATTGATGGCCACCCCGAAATTGCGGTGCGGCGCCACGGTCTCCTCGATGAGCGCGGACAACGGCATGCGATCGAAGGGCTCGGCGCTCGAGGACAGCTGCGTGAGCTTGCCGAGGATGCCGCGGCAGCGTTGCGCCTGCTCGCGCAAGAGCTTCACGTCGTCCGCATGGGGGGAATCGGGTGCCATCTCGCGCTCGATCTCGGTGGCGATGACCGTGATGGTGGACAAGGGCGTGCCGAGCTCGTGGGCCGCGGCGGCGGCGAGCCCGTCGAGCTGCGAGAGGTGCTGCTCGCGCGCCAGCACGAGCTCGGTGGCGGCGAGCGCATCGGCGAGCAGGCGGGCCTCCTCGGTGAGTTGCCACGCATAGGCGCCGATGAAGCCGATCGCCAGCAACAGCGAGAGCCAGACTCCCATCGTGTAGATCGGCGGCAGCTCGAGCGGCTGATCGACGTCCCAGGGCAACGGATAGTGCACGAAGATCAGCACCGTGGCGCAGGCCGCCGCGAATCCGCCCAGCATCAAGGTCAGCCGCGGCGGCAGCGCAGTCGCCGACAAGAGCACGGGCCCGAGAAACAGGAACGCGAACGGGTTCTCGAGCCCGCCGGTAAGGAACAGGAGGATCGCCAATTCGGCGATGTCGAAGGCGAGCAGCCAGGCGGCGCGGTCGGGCTCTACCCGCCGCGTCATGCGGAAGCGCAGGCGCAAGGCCACGTTGAGCCAGGCGGCGAGCCCGATCACGGCCAGACAGGCCCAGATCGGCAGCTCGAAATCGAGCCCGAGATAGACCACCAGCACGGCCGTGGTCTGGCCGATCACGGCGAGCCAGCGCAGCCGCACCAATGTGTCGAGGCGCACGTTGCGCCCCGCGTGAAAAGCCTGAATGCGATCTTGCTCCGACATGGAGCCCAATCTAGTGGTTCGGGCGGCGCGCTCAACCTGGCGGGCCGGACCAAAGAGGGCTTGCGCCGGGCGCCGCGCGGGCTCACATGTGGCGAGCCTGTCCGGCAGTGTTGTGATCGTAGGGCGCAATCGCTTTATTTCGCCATCAGCCTCGCCCGGCGGCGCAATTCAGCCTCGCCAAGCGGCGCAATAAAGCGATTGCGCCCTACGATACGCGCCCGGGACTCACATCTGGCGGCCCTGTCCCGCATCCGAGTGGAATCGTGCCGGTCGAACCTGCCATCGCGGTTGATCAGTTGGTGAAGGTCTACGGCGCCACCCGCGCGGTCGACGACATCTCGTTTACGCTCGCGCCCGGCTCGGTCACCGGGCTGCTCGGCGGCAACGGGGCCGGCAAGACCACCACTATCGCGATGATCCTAGGCTTGGTCATGCCCACCTCCGGGAGCGCGAAGGTGCTCGGCGCCGAGATGCCGCGCCAGCGCTACCAGGTGCTGCACCGGATGAATTTCGAAAGCCCCTATATTGACATGCCGCACCGGCTCACGGTCCGCCAGAACCTCAAGGTGTTCGGCCGGCTCTACGCCGTCGAGGCGCTCGGCGAGCGCATCGCCAGCATTGCCGAGCAGCTCGAGCTCCGCGAATTCCTCGACCGGCCGACCGGCAAGCTCTCGGCCGGACAGAAGACCCGCGTCGCGCTCGCCAAGGCGCTGATCAATCAGCCCGAGGTGCTCCTGCTCGACGAGCCGACCGCCTCGCTCGATCCGGACACCGCCGACTGGGTACGCTCGCGCCTCGAGTCCTTTCGCGAGCAGCATGGCGCAACCGTGCTGCTCGCCTCCCACAACATGGCCGAGGTGGAGCGGCTGTGCGAGCGCGTCATCATGATGAAGCGCGGCCGCATCGAGGACGACGACGCCCCGGGCCGGTTGTTGACCCGCTATGGCCGCCGGACGCTC
The DNA here is from genome assembly GCA_035552735.1 of Xanthobacteraceae bacterium. GTDB lineage: Bacteria > Pseudomonadota > Alphaproteobacteria > Rhizobiales > Xanthobacteraceae > VAZQ01. The sequence continues at coordinate 9,279 of DASZKX010000294.1, read as the reverse complement.
GAGGAGGTCTTTCTCGACGTGGCGCGCGGGCGCGGCGAAGCGCGCGAGGCCGCCCAATGAGCGCCCGCGCGCTCGCCTTTGCGCCCCATCGGGTGGCCGCGATGGTGCTGCGCTATCTGTACCTCTTGCGCTCGTCGTGGCCGCGCGTGCTGGAGCTCATCTACTGGCCCACGATGCAGCTGTTCGTGTGGGGTTTCCTGCAGCTCTACATCTCGCAGAACGCCGGCTTCTTCGCGCGCGCGGGCGGAATGTTCATCGGGGCGGTGCTCTTGTGGGACATCTTGTTCCGCGGCCAGCTCGGCTTCTCGGTGTCGTTTCTCGAGGAGATGTGGGCGCGCAACCTCGGCAATCTGATGATCAGCCCGCTGCGGCCGGTCGAGTTCGTGGCCGCCTTGATGATCATGAGCATCGTGCGCCTGGCGATCGGCATGGTGCCGGTCTCGCTGCTCGCGATCGTCTTGTTCGGGTTCAACATCTACGGGATGGGGTTGGCGCTGGCGGCGTTCTTCGCCAACCTCATTCTTACGAGCTGGTCGGTCGGCATCCTGGTGTCCGGGGTCTTGCTGCGCAACGGCATGGGGGCCGAAAGCCTGGCCTGGACCTTGATGTTCGTGCTGATGCCGCTCACCTGCGTTTACTATCCGGTGGCGACGCTGCCGCCCTGGCTGCAGGTCGTCTCCTGGTCCTTGCCGCCGACCTATGTGTTCGAGGGCATGCGGGCACTGGTGATGGACCATGTGTTCCGCGCCGACCTCATGGGGCAGGCTTTGGGGCTCAATGCGCTGTATTTTTCCGCCGCCGTGCTTGCCTTCCTGCAGCTCTTGAAGAGCGCCCGCCGGCAGGGCTCGTTGCTGCAATCCGGCGAATAGGAGCAGTTCCAGGAAAAGTGGTGTCCGGTTTTCCGCCCGGAAATGCGACAGTGCAAATAGGAGCAGTTTCAGGAAAAGCATGCCCTCGCGGAAGCCGAGGTGGTGTCCGGTTTCTGTCCGGAAATGCGACAAAGCAAACATATTTGACCTGTTTACCCAATGCGAAAGAATTCCCATCTCTTAGGCGCATGGCAAAACAAGCAACCCTATGTTGACGTCGTGAGCGAAAAACGACACTCTGCTGCAGTGCAGCATGAACCGTCAGGGACCGGGGCGATGGCAATTGGGGAATTCGGCGGCGCTCCGGCCGCAGTGGTCGGGCATGGCCCGATGCTGGCGGGGCCGTATTACTGGTTCTACGAGATGAGCCAGGCTTCGCTCAATCCGTCACGCGCCTTGGCGGATGCGACCAAGCTGTTCTTCAAGAATCCGGCCAATCCCATGGCCCACACCCAGTTCGGCAAGACCATGGCCGCGGCCTGCGAGATGTTCGAGCGCTCGACCCGTCGCTACGGCAAGCCCGAATGGCGGATCGATTCTACGCTGATCGGCGGCGAACGCGTCCCGGTCCACATCTCCTCGGTCTGGGAGCGGCCGTTCTGCCGATTGCTTCATTTCGAGCGTGCCTTCGAGCGGCGTCCGCGCCGGCCGCAGCCGCGCCTGCTGATCGTGGCCCCGTTGTCGGGCCACTATGCCACGCTGCTGCGCGGCACCGTGGAAGGCCTGCTGCCCTACAACGACGTCTATGTCACCGATTGGGCCGACGCCCGCATGGTGCCGCTCGCCGAAGGCCGGTTCGACCTCGACGATTACATCGACTACGTGATCTCGATGCTGCACCTGCTGCAGGGCGACGTGCATGTGCTGGCGGTGTGCCAGCCGTCGGTACCGGTGATGGCGGCGATCGCCCGCATGGAGGCCACCGAAGACCCCTATGTCCCTCATTCCATGGTGCTGATGGGCGGCCCGATCGATACGCGCGCCAATCCGACCGCTGTCAACGAACTCGCGCAAGCGCGTGGCATCGACTGGTTCCGCCAGCACGTCATCACCAAGGTGCCGTTCCCCAATCCGGGCCTGATGCGCGACGTCTATCCGGGATTTCTGCAGCTCAACGGCTTCGTCAGCATGAATCTCGAGCGCCATATCGAGGCGCATCGCAACCTGTTCACGCATCTGGTCCGGGGCGACGGCGATTCGGTCCAGAAGCATCGTGAATTCTACGATGAATATCTGGCGGTGATGGACTTGAGTGCCGAGTATTATCTGCAAACGGTCGATACCGTGTTCGTGCGCCACGCTTTGCCGAAGGGCACCATGACGCATCGGGGCGCACCGGTCGATCCCGCCTGCATCCGTCGCGTCGCGCTGCTCACGGTCGAGGGCGAGAACGACGATATCTCGGGCCTCGGACAGACCGAGGCGGCGCACCAGCTGTGCGTCAACATTCCCCCCGAGCGCAAGTCCCATTGGATGCAGCCCGGTGTCGGCCACTACGGCGTGTTCAATGGTTCGCGTTTTCGCGCCGAGATCGCGCCGCGGATCGCCGACTTCGTGTTGTCCAACAACGGCGAGGATGGACATGGCGGCAAGCGCGCCGCCAAGAATGCGCCGCGCCCGGCCGCGAAGCCCGACGGATCGGCGCGCACGAGCCCGACCGCCACACCTGCGTTGGCCAACCCCGCGAAGGCCTCGGCGGTCAACGAATAGCCAAGCCCGGCGACCCGGATCCGGCGGCCGCCGCGGCCCCCCGCCGCGATGGAAAAGTGCCCGCAAGGCCCGTTCTGACGGGGTTTCTCGTTGATTCGCCGCCGCGACGTCCCGCGCAATCCTTGCAAGCTATTGTTCCGTCTGGATTTTTCCGTCTGGATTCAAAGTCCGTCGGGGGTGACGTGCCGGCGCCCCAGCCGGGGGGCGCGCCAACAAAATATGAATTCAGATTCGCAGCTTAAAGACCCTAGCTGTTGTGGTGGCGTGCCGGCGCAGGCCCGTGGTCTGGGGGAGCGGGTTTATTTGCGATTGACCATGCCGCGCCCCATTGCGGTTATGGCAGTATTTCGCCCGGGAACGTTTGTGGGTGGATATACGGCCATGTCATTGCGCGCATTGCTCTATCGTCGTCCGACCGAACCGTCGGCGCTGGAAATCTTTTTCGATAAGTCGGTGCTGCTGGTGCGCTTGCGCCGTCATCGCCAGGCGCGCCGCTACACGTTGCGCATCGACGCCGCGTTGCGTGAGGTCGTTCTCACCATGCCGCCGCGCGGCAGCGTGCGCGAAGCGCGCGATTTCGCGCAGCAGCATGGTGGATGGATCGCGGCGCGGCTCAAGCGGTTGCCGGAGGCGGCGCCCTTCGTGCACGGCGTCGAGGTGCCGGTGCGCGGCATTCCGCATCGCATCGTGCATCGCCGCCACGTGCGCGGCACGGTATGGACCGAGACTGACGATCGCGGCCAGCGCCTGCTCTGCGTCGCCGGCGAGCCGCCCCATGTGGATCGCCGCATCGGCGACTTTCTCAAGCGGGAGGCGCGCGCCGATCTGGAAGCGGCCGCCACTCGCTATGCAGCCAAGCTCGGGATCCCCATCAAGCGCGTCTCCATCCGGGATCAATCGAGCCGCTGGGGCTCGTGCTCGAACACCGGCGTGCTGTCGTTCTCCTGGCGGCTTATTCTCGCGCCCTCGTTTGTGCTCGACTATCTGGCGGCGCACGAGGTCGCCCATCTCAGGGAGCTCAACCACTCGCCGCGGTTCTGGCGGCTGGTCGGACGGCTCGATGCCGACTTCGAGCGCGCCAAGACTTGGCTCGACGCCCATGGGACCGACCTGCACCGCTACGGCCTCGTCCCCAAGCCCCGCCACCCGCGCCGCCTAAATGGCGCCGCGCCGAGGTGAAAAGACGCGCGGCTGCGACGCCACCAGTCTCATCCACATCGTTTCGCAGCCCGGCGCGATGGACTCTCGCCGGCGCTCGGCGCGCAGGGGTCGTGATCAGGCGACGACCAATTCCTAACGGTGGCCGAACAGCCGGTCGAGCAGCCAGTTGTCGAGGCCGGTGCTGCGGTCGCTGCGTGGCGGCGCGCCGGCGGAGACCCCGATCGGCGCGGGCGGAGTCGGGGCTCCGCTCGGCGACAACAGCGAGGCGAGCGAGAGACCGGTGTCGACCTCCGGCAGGCCGGCGGCCGGCACGCCTTGATGCGCGGGCTTCATGAAGCGCGACCATATTTCCACCGGCATTCCGCCGCCGGTCGCCTTGCGGGTCGGCGAGGAATCGTCATTGCCGAGCCACACCCCGGTCACCAGGTGGCCCGTATAGCCGATGAACCAGGCATCGCGGAAATCCTGGCTGGTGCCGGTCTTGCCGGCGGCCGGCCAGCCCGCGAGCTGTGCGCTGTGGGCGGTTCCGCTGGTCAGCGTCTCGTGCATCATGGCGTTCATCATGCCCACATAGCGCGCGTCGATGATGCGCCCGAATTTCGGCGCCTGGCGCGTGTAGAGCGTCTTGCCGGCCGCCGTGCGCACCCGTTCGATCACGTGCGGGGCAATCGCGGTGCCGCCATTGGCGAAGGGCGCATAGGCCGACACCAGCTCGATCAGGGAGACCTCCGAGGTGCCGAGCGCCAGCGAGGGATTGGGATCGAGCTTGGAGGCGATGCCGAGCCGATACGCGGTCTTGGCGACCGCGGCGGGACCGAACTCGAGCGTCAGGCGCACCGACACGGTGTTGAGCGACTGCGAAAGCGCCTGCGTCAGCGTCACCGGCCCGAGATATTGGCGGCCGAAGTTCTCCGGCTTCCAGCCCTTGAGCGCGATCGGCTTGTCCTCGCGCACCGTATCGGGCGTGAGCCCGTGCTCGAGCGCGGTCAGATACACGAATGGCTTGAAGGCGGAGCCCGGTTGGCGCTTGGCCGCCACCGCGCGGTTGAATTGGCTTTCGACGTAGTTCTTACCGCCCACCATGGCGCGCACCGCGCCATCGGGCGTCATCGCCACCAGGGCGCCCTGCTCGACGTCGAATTTCTGGCCCTTCTGCGCCAGCTCGTCGACCAGCGCCTTCTCGGCCGCCGCCTGCAAGGCGGGATCGATCGAGGTCTCGACCTTGAGATCGTCGTCGACATGGCCGACCAGGTCGTCGAGCACGTCCATGATCCAATCCGCCACGTAGCCGACCGTGCCGGCGCCGGTGGGCTTCACCGCATGGGCGGGCTGCGCCATGGCGGTCTTGGCCATGGTCTCGGTGATGAACTCGGCGTCCGCCATGGCGGCCAGCACGATCTGGGCGCGGCGTTCGGCGCCGTCCGGATTGCGGCTGGGCGCGAGCCTGGTCGGCGATTTGACCAGGCCCGCCAGCATGGCGGCCTCCGCCAGCTTCAGGTCGCGCGCCGGCTTGCCGAAATAGCGTTGCGCGGCGGCTTCGACCCCATAGGCGCCGGAGCCGAAATAGACCCGGTTGAGATAGAGCTCGAGAATCTCGTTCTTGCTGAACTTGCGCTCGATCCACAGCGCCAGCACCAGCTCCTGCATCTTGCGCCAGAGCGTGCGTTGCGGGGTGAGGAACAGGTTCTTGGCGAGCTGCTGGGTGATGGTCGAGCCGCCCTGCTGGACGCCCCGGTGCAGCAGGTCGGCGATGACGGCGCGGGCGAGGCCAAGCGGGTCGACGCCGTAGTGGTGATAGAAGCGGCGGTCCTCGATGGCGATGAAGGCGCGCGGCAGGTAGGGCGGCAGATCCTTGAGCGAGACCGCAGCCCCGCCCATCTCGCCGCGCACCGCCAGCGGCTTGCCGTCGATGCCCACGATCTCGGTCGAGGGCGGCCGCTTGGGGATGGCGAGCGACTGGATCGGAGGCAGCGTCGAGGCCACCAGCGCGATGGCGCCCCCCGCCATGATCAGCCCCCACAGGCCGAGCACCGCCCCCCAATAGATCAGCCGCCGCAGCGGCGAGCGGCCTACCGCGTCGCGGCCGGCCGCAGGTTTTCGCTTGGATGCGGGCTTCGGCGCAGACTTGCGCCCGGCTTTGGCCGCCCCTTTGGGGCGAGCCGGTCGCGGTTGCGAGTCGTCGGAGTCGGCCACGCGATTCTCCCCTCGAGATCCCCGTTGCACCGTAGATAGCGGGGTTTAAGGGGCGGTTACCGGTGAGCCGGTCGGGGCCTCAACGGACCAGCGGCGCGGGCGTGCCGGCTCAGCCGGCGGCGCCGGCGCGGGCGGCCTTTGCGGCGGCCTGATCGGGCGGCAGGAAGAGCTGGATCAGGGCGCGCTTGATCGCCGCCTGGCGGGTGGCCGAGGTGATCTTCGCCCCGAACAGGTCGGTGATGTAGAACACGTCGACGACCCGCTCCCCGAAGGTCGCCACATGGGCGGAGCCGATGTTCAGGTTGAGCCGCGACAGCGTCGAGGTCAGCTCATAGAGCAGCCCAGGACGGTCGAGCCCCGTCACCTCGACCATGGTGTAGCGATCCGACCAGGCATTGTTGATCATCACCTCGGGCTCGAGCGCGAAGGCCTTGTAGCGTCCCTTGGGGGCGAGGCGCTTGGCCACCATCTCGGGCAGCTTGATGTCGCCGCGCAGCACCTGCTCGATTGTTTCGGCGACCCGCGCGGCGCGCCGCTCCTCGTCCTCGTCGCGCTCGAACTCGCGCGACACCGCGATGGTGTCGAGGGCCTGCCCATCGGTGGTGGTGAAGATCTGCGCGTCCACGATATTGGCGCCCGCCATGGCGCAGGCGCCGGCAATGATCGACAACAGCCAGGGATGGTCGGGTGCGAACACCGTGAGCTCGACCACGCCGCGCCCGGCATCGAAGCCGATCGTGGTCGACAGCGATTTCCCGGCCGCCTCGGCGGCCCGCAGGAAGCGGGCATGCGCCACCTTCTGCGGCAGATCGACCTTGAGCCAATAGGCCGGATAGTGCCGCGCCACATAGGCATCGCGCGGCGCGGGCGGCCAATCCGCGAGCTCGGCCTTGAACTCGGCCTGCGCGACCGCGACGCGCTGGGCCCGGTTGACCTCGGAGAAGCCTCCGGTCAGCACCGGCTCGGTCTCGTAATAGAGCGTGCGCAGGAGCTGCGCCTTCCAGCCGTTCCACACGCCGGGTCCCACGCCCTTGATGTCGGCGGTGGTGAGAATGGTGAGCAGCTTCATCCGCTCGATCGATTGCGCCACCCCGGCGAAGTTCTGGATGGTCATGCGATCCGAAAGGTCGCGCGACTGCGCCACCGACGACATCACCAGGTGCTGCTCCACCAGCCAGGCGACGGTTTCGGTCTCCGCCGGCGAGCAGCCGAGCCGCGGGCAGAACCGCCGCGCGATGCGCGCGCCCGCGATCGAGTGGTCCTCGACGCGCCCCTTGGCGATATCGTGCAGGAACATCGCGATGTAGAGCAGGGTGTGGTGTTGCGGCTGGATCGAGCGCATCAGCTCGCTGGCGAACGCCGTATCCAGGCTGGTACCGGCATCGATCTCGGAGAGGATGCCGATGCAGCGCAAGAGGTGCTCGTCCACCGTGTAGTGGTGGTACATGTTGAACTGCATCATCGCCACGATGCGGCCGAAGGCGCGCATGAAATGGCCGAGCACGCCTGTCTCGTTCATGCGCCGCAGCACGGTCTCGGGCGCGTTCTTCGAGGTGAGGATCTCGAGGAAGAGGCGGTTGGCCTCCGGGTTCTCCCGCAGCGGCTCGTCGATCAGCTTGAGCGAGCGCGTTGCGAGCCGCAGCGCGTCGGGATGGAATGCCAGATTGTATTTCTGCGCCAGCGCAAAGATGCGGATCAGGTTGACGGGATCGCGCGCAAAGACGTCGGGGTCGGCCACGTTGATGCGATTGTTGTCGACGATGAAGTCGTCGGATTCGCTCAAATGGCGTCGCCGGCGCGGGCGGAACTTGGCCATCACGCGTCCCAACGCCGGCATCGCCTTGGCCTGGCTGTCCTCGAGCTCGGCGCACAGGATGGCGGTCAGGTCGCCGACGTCCTTGGCGACCAGGAAGTAGTGCTTCATGAACCGCTCGACGTCGCGCTGGCCGGGATGCTCCGTATAGCCGAGCCGCACCGCGATCTCGCGCTGGATGTCGAAGGAGAGCCGTTCCTCGGCCCGCCCGGTGACGAAGTGCATGTGGCAGCGCACCGCCCAGAGAAAATCGCCGCAGCGGCGGAAGCGGGTATACTCGCGCCGGTCATAGACGCCGTGTTCGATCAGCTCCTCGCGTTCCTTCACCCGGTAGACGTATTTGGCTATCCAATAGAGCGTGTGCAGGTCGCGCAATCCGCCCTTGCCGTCCTTGACGTTGGGCTCGACCAGATAACGCGATTGCCCGGAGCGGCGGTGGCGCTCCTCGCGCTCGGCCAGCTTGGCGGCGACGAATTCCTTGGCGGTGCCCGCCACCACATCCTTGTCGAAGCGGACCATCAGGTCGTCATAGAGCTTGCGGTCGCCCAAGAGGAAGCGCGCCTCCAGGATGCCGGTGCGTATGGTCATGTCCGCCTTGGACTGGCGGATGCATTCGTCGATCGAGCGGGTGGCATGGCCGACCTTGAGCCCCATGTCCCACAAGCAATAGAGGATTGCTTCGGCGATGGATTCGCACCAGGCGGTCTGCTTGTAAGGCAGGAGGAACAGGAGATCGATGTCGGAGCCGGGCGCCAGGATGCCGCGGCCGTAGCCGCCGGTGGCGACGATCGCCATGCGTTCGGCGTTCGAGGGATTCTGCGCCGGATAGAGGTGCTTCTCGGCGAGCTCGAACAGGATGCGAATGATCTCATCCTGCATGTGGCACAGCCGCTCGGCGCAGCGGCGGCCGTGCCGGTCCGCCAGCAGTAGCTGCTCCGCCTTGGCGCGCCCGCGCAGCAGCGCCGCCTTGAGGTGCTGGGCGACCGCGTTGCGCATCTCCCGGTCACGCCCGGCATGCAGCGCGGCGAGCTTCTCGAGCTCGGCCGCGATGGCGGGGGCGTCGAGCAGATCGCTCGATCCGGACGGGCCCTGTTCAGCGGGAGAAAGCATGGCGTGACGGGATAAAGCATTTTCAGAAAAAAAGCATGCCCCGGGGCTGATCCGGAAAGGGCCTCGGGGCGCGATCCCGGCGACCGTGACGGGTCGCGTCGGGAGATCGCCATCCATCTGGGGCCTGTCCAAGATGCAGACTGAAACGAATTTCTTGGTTCGGTCTCGTCAATCTATCCCCCCTCGCGCTGTGCGAGGGGGGAGAGGGGAGGATAGCCCAAACCAAACTTTGCCTTAGCGGGTCTTATGCGCCTTCTGAGGCTGGTTACCCTGGTAGAAGCCGTACGCCGCGCCGCCGTTCGTCAGGTGGCTCGGGGCCTTCTGGTTCAGATATTGCTGCCACTCACGCGCAGCCTGCGCGGAGCTTGCGCTTTCGTCGATGTCGTTCGCCAGTGCGGCGGTGGCGCCACCGAGCATCAGCGC
>DASZKX010000293.1:0-5229 GCA_035552735.1 Xanthobacteraceae bacterium | reverse complement strand
ACTATTCGGCGTGAGTCTCCTCCCAACATCGCAGTCGCGATGGACCTTCAAAGGGCGCCCGCGGGCGCCCTTTTTTCCCCTCGAGCGGCCGCCGAACCGGAGCGGCTAAGATCCGGTGATGACTTACGGTACCGCTTTCGCGACCGGCCGCGCGTCCGCCGCGGCGGTGTCGGCATCGAGCGGCGCGGCGCCTTTCCAGGCATGGTCGGTGATGTCGAAGACCACCCGATCGGGTCCGTGGAACTTGGTCTCGTAGAACGTCTTCACGTCGGGCGGCCGCCTGGCGAAACATTCGGCGCCCAGATTCTCCAGTTTTTCAACATAAGGGTCGACGTCGTCCACCAGCACGCCGAAATGGTGAATGCCGCGAAATTCGATGCCATGGCCCTGGTCCCACCCAAAGTGCAGGATGGCGAGGCTGATGGTGCCGTCGCTCAGGAACACGCCGTACGACTTGCCTTCGCCCCGCGGCTCGGTTCGCCGCACCTCGACGAAGTCGAAGGCCTTCTTGTAGAACTCGGCCGTGGCGTACGGATCTTCGGCGGCGAGCGCGATGTGTCGAAGCTTGGCCATTGAGGTCTCCTTGTTGCGCGCGCCGCCGCTCGAGCCGCGCGTTGCGTTGATGCTTACTTCTTCATGGTCTCGCGAAATTTGGTCCAAGCCGCGATGCCGGCGCGGCCGGCCTTCTCGTCGACGCCTTCGGGCAAGCCGGCGACGCCGACCGCCCCGAAGAATTGGCCCTCGAGCGTCAGCGGCACGCCGCCGCCGACCAGATAGACCTTGCCGGGATACATGTTCATGATGCCGAAATACCGATCCGGACGGGTCTTGGCGACGTCGGCCAGAGCCTGCGTGGTCTGCCGGAAGATCGCCGACGCATAGGCCTTGCCCTCGGCAAAGTGGACGTTTTGAACGCCGGCACCATCCATCCGGGCCGACGACACCACGTTGGTGGCCTGATCGAGCACGACGACGGACATGCGCAGGTTGGCGTCGGTCGCAAATGCGATCGCGCCGTCGATGATGACGCGCGCCTCCGCAAGCGAAATCTGCGCCGGCGTCAGTGGCTGCGGGCTCGGTGCCTGCGCAAAGCTCGTGGCCGTGCACATCAGCAGCATCGACAGGCTCGCGATCGCGAGCGCTCGCCATGAAGACAGCAAGGATTTCATCGCATCCTCCCGCTTTTTGTTTCGCCGCGACCGTAACAAATGCGATGCGGGGCAACAAGCGGCGCCGCGTGCGCAGTCGCGCCGCGATCCGCTCGCGGGATCAGATCAAAACATCAAAGCGAGAGCAATCAGCGCGGCGAGCGCGGCGCCCGTACAGGCGAAGGCGCGGCGTCGCCTTTTGGGTCCATAGACGCCGGCGTCGATCCGCGACCTGATCACCGCGGCTTCGAACTCGGCGGACGAGCCGAAGCTGCAGGCGAGCGCCAAGCCGGCGCGTTCGGCACGGCTCTGCAGCGCAAGCATGTCGGCGCTGAGCCGAGATGGGATCCGGGGACGCCACATGGTCCCAGTCTACCGCCGCATCGGTAAATGAGCGGTTGCGGTGTTCTCGACCCGAACGTCGGCGCGCTCGGCATCAATGCAGAAGCGAGGGAGCGGCCGCCAGGGTCTCGACCGATTCCGGCGGCGGAACAAGGGCATCCCGGCCGGTGCGATTGACCGGAAGGGGTTGCGGCGTGGTGGCGAACAGGATCGGCATCTCGCCTTCATGTTTCGCCTCGACCCGATTGCGTCCATTCGCCTTGGCGCGATAGAGCGCGGCATCGGCGGCCGCGAGCAGCGCCACGATGTCGGTTCCGGGCTGGCCGCTGGCGGCCCCGACGCTGACGGTGGCGTTGAGGTCGCAGCCGGCGATGGCGACGCCGGCGGCTTGAAAGGCGTTGCGCACCCGCTCGGCCACGATCTTGGCGTCGGCGACGGTCCCGGGCAGCAGCGCCACGAATTCCTCGCCGCCGAACCGGCCCACGATATCGCTCGTGCGCATGCTGACGCTGGCGGTCACCGCAAACAGATGCAACGCCTTGTCCCCGATGGCGTGGCCGAACGTGTCGTTGATCGATTTGAAATGATCGAGGTCGAACATGAGCGCGCTGATCGACTCGCCCTTCTGGGCCTGTTGCGCGATCAGCGCCGGCGCCGCTTGCAGGACGCCACGCCGGTTGAGCAGTCCGGTCAATTCGTCGGTCATGGCCGCATCCTTGTGAATGCGCACGGTGCGCTCGGTCGCCAGTACCAGGACGATGAACGCGGTACCGACCGCATAGAGCATCGTCTCCAGCACGAACAGCGCGACCCAGCCGCTCGATAGCGTAACGATGCCGCGGTCCTCCGGCAGCAGGCTCGCGAGCGGAATCGGAAACAGGAATACCGCGCCGTGCAGCATCGGAACGAAAAGCGCCGGCCAGCGCCGGCGCAGGGTCTTGCGGCGTTCACGCCACAGCTCGGCCGCGGTCGCGAACGTGTAGCTCGCGACAATGACCGAGCTCAGAACGATGCGCGCGGCCGGCCACTGCGCGAAGTCGGTGAAGCTGCATGCGAGCAGCCAGGTCGCGGCGCCTCCGATGAGCGCGCTCACCAGGACCGGCCGGCCGTGAAACACGCGCGCCGCATTCCACATCGTGCCGCAGGCGATGAACAAAAGTGCGTTGGCGATCCCGGTCGGCATCGGCGGGGAAACCAGATCCTCGAGGTTCCAGGCGGCGACCGAGAGACCCCCGATCAGATAAGCGGCGCCCCACCATGCCAGCGCCGGAATGCGATTCTTCGCCCAGGCGAACAGCAGCAGCACACCGAGCAGACCGGTGACGCAAGTGGCCACCACGAACAGGGTGGTCACATCCAAGGAGATCGGCGCCGTCGCCGCGGGCCCAAGCATGGCTCGTTTTCCTGCAGGCTTGTTGACCTGCAGCCGATTACCACTTGTTGCGGCCGCTAAGTAGAAACTCTGATTGCAGGCTTTGCGGTGGGTTATGCCGATGCCGCGGCTTTTCGGTGAAAGAAGGTTAAATTTGCGCACGATCCTGTGGCGAACCCGCAAAGTCGGCGCCGGCACGGATTGCGCACGGCTCATTCATGTTCCCGACCCGCCGGGCAGCGGAATGAACAGTTTCTCGATCGGGATCGGCTCGGCGATGAAATGCTGCTCGAACATGTACTGGACCAACGCCTGCAAGGTCGGGCGATTGGCTTCGATGCCGTACGGCCACGCATCGCCGCCGAACACCTCGTCGATCTCCTCGATCTCGGCCATGAGCCACGGCAGCATGTAACCGAGTGAGCCCGCATAGCGCATGCGCGCGAGCGCGCGGCGTTTGGATTCGATACAGGCCTTGTAGAAGCTCGTGGCGATCCAGCGGTGGCGTTCGTGGAGCTCGCGGCGAATGGCGATGAGATGCATGATCGGAAAGATCTTGGAGGTCTCGTAGAGCTTTCGCTCTAGCGCCCGGTAGTCGGGGAACAGGCGGGCCACGTCGGGATGGTGCCCGAACGTGTCGGGCTTGCGCGAGCCGATCAACGCATCGATCGCGCCACGCGCCAACAGCTCGCCCAGCGGCTCGGCGCTGTCGTTCTCGTCGATCTCGACCGGCCGCAGCAGCGGCGGTGCGTGCGGCTTGCCGTGGGTGCCGGCCTTCTCGATCGCGCCCTGCATCCATCGAATGGCGGACAGATCGACCCCGAACTGATGCTGCAGGTGCCCACGCGCCCAGATCGCGGCCGTCTGGGTATAAAGCGGCAGCCCGATGCGGCGTCCTTCAAGGTCTTTCGGCGAGCGAATGCCTGAGCGCGTATTGACGAAAATGTAGCCGTGCCGGAACACCCGCGACGGAAAGACCGGAATGGCCACGAACGGACAACCACCGGCACCGTGGAGGCTGATAAATTCGGAGGCCGAAAGCTCGGCGACGTCGAACTCCCTGCCCCCGACCATGCGGTCGAAGACGTCCCGGCCCGACTTGAGCGTGATGCAGTTGAGGTCGACGCCTTCGACCGTGACGTCACCGTCCCGGATGGCCTCCATCCGGTCATACCGGCAGCTGGCGAAGGTCAGCGGAAGACGGGACACGGGCGGGGGCTCAATGGATGACGGGCGCATGCTGCGCGCAAAACGCAGCCTTTGCAAAGACCTGCGCGGCGCCCAGCCGCAACCCGCGACCCCGATAGCGAAGGCGCGATCAGCGCTTGGAGAACTGGAACGAGCGGCGTGCTTTGGCCTTGCCGTATTTCTTGCGCTCGACCACGCGCGAATCGCGCGTCAGGAAGCCGCCGTGCTTGAGCGCGCCGCGCAAATCGGGCTCGTAGCCCATCAGGGCCTTGGACAGACCGTGGCGCACGGCGCCGGCCTGGCCCGACAAACCACCGCCCGAGACCGTACACACCACGTCGAATTGGTCCTGCCGATTGCTGGCCACCAGCGGCTGCTGGATCAGCATGCGCAGCACCGGCCGCGCGAAATACGTCTCTACCGGCCGCGTATTGACCTCGATCTTCCCGGTGCCGGGCTTGACCCAGACCCGCGCGACCGCGTTCTTGCGCTTGCCGGTCGCATAGGAGCGGCCTTGCTTGTCGAGCTTCTGGATGTATTTGGGCGTCTCGGGCGCCGTAACGACGGGCTTGAGCGCGGCAAGCTGATCCAGCGACTGCATGGTTTCGGCCATGATCACGCGCCTCTCGTGTTTTTACGGCTCAGGGCGGCGATGTCGAGCGGTTCGGGGTTTTGCGCCGCGTGGGGATGGTCGGGACCGGCATAGACCCGCAGATTGCCGAGCTGGCGCCGGCCGAGCGGTCCGTGCGGCAACATGCGTTCGACCGCCTTCTCCAGGATGCGCTGCGGAAACTTGCCTTCGAAGATCGACTTCGCGGTGCGCTCCTTGATGCCGCCGATATGGCCGGTGTGCCGGTAATAGACCTTCTTCTCACGCTTCTTGCCGGTGAAGACGACCTTTTCGGCATTGATGATGATGATATTGTCGCCGCAATCCACGTGCGGGGTGAAGATGGGCAAATGCTTGCCCCGCAACCGTCGAGCCACGATGGTGGCGAGCCGACCGACCACCAGCCCCTTGGCGTCGATCATCACCCATTTCTTCTCGATCTCGGCGGGCTTGGCCGAAAATGTGGTCATGGCGAGTGCATCCGGCAAAATACGAACCGGCGCGGTTGCGCCCGGCCCGCGGCTCATACACCAAGGCGCCCCGCCGGGTCAACGTTCTCCTGAAATTAA
>DASZKX010000292.1:0-25962 GCA_035552735.1 Xanthobacteraceae bacterium | reverse complement strand
GCGATGGAGCCGAGCCGGGCGTGCTGACCGAGGCTCGTCGCAAGGGCGCGGCCCTGGCTGTGAAAGGTGCCGTCACGTTCCGAGGTGCCGATGCGAATGGTCATGCGGAGCGCCGTTTTTCTTGTGGTCCGGATGGAGCGTAGTCCATTCCGGGACGGGCCTATATGCGGTGGCGCTGGTCCTTGAAGGCGGGGACGGACGGTCCCTTGCTCCTCACCGCTTGAGCTTATCCAACCCCAGCTCGCTCCAGCGAGCCTGCACGGATTGCACATCGTCCTCGCTTGGCCACACCGTCGGCGGAAAACGGGCGCCGCCCAAATCGGGGTCGGGGTCGTAATCGAGATTCATGGTGGCGTCGATCAGCACCCGGTTCCATTTGCCGGTGCCGAACAGGGCCGGATTGCGGTCGCGGCGGCGGGTCGAGGGATCGAGGCCGAGCCCGAAGGTGCCCGGCATGATGACGATGTCGTTCTCGCCGGCGTTGACCCGGTGCGCGATCGCCCAGTCGACCGCCGCATAATCGTGGATGTCGATGTCGTCGTCGACAACGGTGACGTGCTTGTAGCGCACATGCGCGGCGGTCGAGCCCCAGAGCGCATTGGCGGCCTGCTTGGCCTGGCCGCGGTAGCTCTGCTGCATGCGCACCAGCGCGTTGATGCCGGCCTGCACGGGCGGGCACCAGACATCGGTGATGCCCGGCACGCCGGAGCGATCGAGCACGTTCCAGGCGGTGGCGGCCCGCATGATGGAGGAGCCGACCGCATTCTCCGAATAGCTGCCCGGCAGGCAGCCCTCGATGGTGCCCCGCAGGATCGGATCGTTGCGATGCGTGATGGCGGTCACCCGGATGGTCGGCTTGGGCGAGCATTCGCTGGCGAGATAGCCGGTGAACTCCGCATAGGGGCCTTCCATCATGTAGGTTTCGGGATCGAGCCCCAGATAGCCCTCGATCACGATCTCGGCGGAGGCCGGGACGTGCAGGTCGACGGTCTCGCACTTGACGAGCTCGACCGGCTCGCCGCGCATCGATCCCATCACGTCGTATTCGCAAATGCCCTTGGGCACCGGCGAGCCGGCGCAGAAGCCGAGCGAAGGCTCCCAACCGATCGCGACCGCGATCGGCATCTCCTTCTTGCCGGCCGCCAGCCACGAGGTGGCGTGATGGCCGATATGCTGGGCGCGCCACATCAGGATCGGAATCTTGTCGCGTGCCGCCAGCATGCCGCGATAGACGCCGACATTCATCACGCCGGTCGTCGGGTCCTTGGTCACCACGCCCGCATAGGTGATGAGATAACGGCCGCCATCCATCCGGTTCCAGTACGGCACCGGGAAGTCGTAGAGATCGACGTCCTTGCCGGTGACGATGTTCTCCTTGACCGGACCGGTCTTGACGATCCGAGGCGCGATGGTGCCCTCGAGAATATTGCGGCTGATCTTGACCAGCTCGCGCGGATGGGTGTCGGGCGGCAGGCCCAGCATGATGGCGATGCGCCTATAGTTGTTGAGCGCGGAGCCGAACACGCGCCGGCAGCGGCTGTTCGGCTTGTTGTAGTCCTTGATGTTGTTGAACAGCATCGCCCGCCCGGTGCCGGGGCCCTGCGCCAGCCGCATGATGGTGCCGAGCTCGATGTTCCAATCCACCTGCGCATCGATCTCATGCAGCTCGTCGTTGGCCTTAAGGGCCGCGATCCATCCGCGCAGATCACCGAAGGCAGCCGGCTTGCGTTCAATCATTAGGCACCTTCTTCTTGTCACAACGGCGCACACATCTCCGTCGTCCCGGCCGTAGAGCCGGGACCCATACGCCGCAGCCAATCGAGAGGGCACGGCGTATGGGTCCCTGCTTTCGCAGGGACGACGGCGCGGAGAGGCGTTCGCACACCCACGAAAGATGTGTGCACGGCTTAGCCCGAAAGCGGGGATCGTTCCAAGCTCTGAGTTTGGAACGATCCCGGGTCAAGCCCGGGAAAAGTTTCGGGCCCGTGCCCTGCGCAGAGCGGGCTTGCTGCACCGCATCCGCGGGGCGGCGTCAAGTCATTTCGATCTGTTTATGCCGGCAGCGGCTTTCCGCGGGTTTCCGGCAGGAACGGCGCGGCCGCGAGGCCGAGCAGGTAGATGGCGGCCACGATGGTGGCGGCGGTGCCGAAGCCGCCGAAATAGACGATCAGGTTGCCGGCCAGCAATGGTCCGAGGAAGGCGATGAAGCGTGGGGCGTTGAAGGCGAACGCCATGGCGGTGGCGCGGATGCGGGTGGGAAACAATTCGGGCAGCCAGACCGGCATCCAGGAATACTGCCCGAGGCTGAAATAGCCGTTGATGGCAGCGACCACCAGCAAGAGCCCCAGATCCTGCGTCCACAGGAACAGGACCGGGGTGAGCAGCAGCGCCATGGCGAAGAACAGCATGGTGACGCCCTTGCGACCGAACCGATCGGCCAGGAAGCCGAAGCTCGCATAGCCCAGAATGGCGCCGAGATTGTAGGTCATGCCGGCATAGCTCGCCCATTGCTGCGCCGGCAGCCCGGCCTTGGCGGCGACCGATCCGATATAGGGCGGCACCCAGGTGGAGATGCCCCACCAGGCGAGCGTGGTGGTCAATGACATCAGAAACAGCAGGAGGGCGCGCCGGCGGTTCTGCGGATCGACGAACAGATCCGTCAAGGTGAAGCGGGTGAGCGCCAGCTCGTCCGCCCCCAAAGTGGCGCCGCTGCTCTGGCGCTCGCGGGCCAGGCGACGGCTTTCGTTGGTGCGCTCCCAGGGCTCCGATTCCGGAATGCCGGTGCGGATCCACAGCACGAACAGCGCCGGCAGGACGCCGAGCACATACATGAAGCGCCAGGCGCCCGGGCCGAACGCTCCTACAAAGAGCCAGAGCAGCGAGGCGAGGAAAAACCCGATTCCCAGGCCGCATTGCATCAGGCCGGCGCCCTTGCCGCGTGCATGATCGGGCCACACCTCGGCGGTGATCGAGGCGCCGGTCGACCATTCCGAGCCGATCGCGATGCCGACCAGGAAACGCAACAGCGCAAACGACATCCAGTCGAAGGCCAGCGCGCTCAACCCGGTGATCAGCGAATAGGCCAGGATGGCGTAGATCATGGTGCGGCGGCGGCCGATGTAATCGGCCAGGATGCCGCCCAGGATGCCGCCGATGCCCCAGCCGAGCAGGGTGACCGCGATGACGGTGCCGGCATAGGCCGGAATTTGCGCAACCTGCGCCGGCTCGAGCAATTGCCGCAGCGCCACCCCGACGGTGAGGATCAGGGCGAAGGTCTCGTAGCCGTCGAACATCCAGCCCAGATTGGCGGCAACGAGCGTCTTCCATTGGGTGCGGGTGAGCGTGCCGTACCAGGGAGCGTGGGCGCTGGCGGTTATGCTTGGCATTGGTGTGTCCTCCCTTTCGACACTATGACGCGGCGCGTGAGGAGTTTTCCTCCTTCTGTCGTCCCTGCGGAAAGCAGGGACGACGCCGATTTTGGATGCGCTATCGTACCTTAATGCAGCTGCCTTCTACGCACCCTTGCGCATATTCCGCGCCGCCAGCTTCACGGCCTGGATGATCTCCGGATAGGCGGCGCAGCGGCAGAGATTGCCGGCGAGGTAGTGGCGGATCGTGTCATCATCGGGATCGGGATGCGCGGCGACGAGCTGGCCCGCCATCAGGATGAAGCCGGGCGTGCAGAAGCCGCATTGGAAGGCGCCGCATTCGATGAAGGCCTGCTGGATCGGGTCGAGGGTGCCGCCGGCGCCGAGATGCTCGATCGTTGTGACTTCGGTACCATCCGCAAAGGCAGCGAGAAACAGGCAACCCGACACCGCGACGCCGTCAACCAGCACGGTGCAGCAGCCGCACAGTCCCTGGGCGCAGCTTTCGCGCGCGCCGAACAGATCGAAGCGCTGCTGCAGGATTTCGACCAGATTCTGATGCGGCGCGATCTCGGCCGTCGCCTTTTCGCCGTTGAGGCTGAAATGAATGGTACGGCTCAACGCTAGTCCTCCTCGTAGGGCGCAATCGCTTTATTACGCCGCTTCGCGAGGCTGATGGCGCTATAAAGCGATTGCGCCCTACGGGTGGGTGTCTCCACGCTAGTCCTCCAACGGATCGTTGTGGGCGGCGCGCAGCGCCCGGTAGAGCGTCTCGGCGGTGAGCGGCAGCGAGGTCAGCCGCACCCCGACCGCATCGTCGATCGCATTGGCGATCGCGGGCGAGACCCCGAAGGTGCCGCTCTCCCCCACCCCCTTGGCGCCGAACGGCCCGGAATGCTGCTCGGCCTCCACCACCTCGCTGTGAATGTCGGGCGGAATATCGAGGATGCCCGGAATCTTGTAGTCGGCAAGCGACGCATTGGTGATCTGGCCGCCGTCGAATTCGATCTTCTCCTGCAGGGTGAAGCCGAGCTGCATGATGGCGGCGCCGGAGAGCTGGGTCTCGACGATGCGCGGATTGACCGCGCGGCCGACGTCGGCGACGTTGACGAGCCGCGTCACCCGCACCTGGCCGGTTTCGGTGTCGACCTCGACCTCGGCGCCGGTGGCGCCGACCATCCAGAACGGCGTCGCGTTGGGGGTCTGGCCGGTGGCATGATCGGGCGGCGCATAGGCCGGAACGTAGCTGCCGATCCCGATGATGTTGCCGGCCTGCATCTTGTATTTCTTCTGGAACAGCTCGGCGACCGGCACGTTGCGGCCTTCCGGCAACCCGAGCTCGCGGGCGAGCGCCGCGATCTTGTCGCGTGCATCCTGGGCCGCCAGCTTGACGGCATTGCCCATGTGGAACATGGAGCGCGAGCCGAGTGTCGCCATGTCGTAGGGCGTCACGTCGGTGTCGGGATGCACCACCGTGACCGCCTCGGCCTTGAGGTCGAGCACTTCCGCGACGAGCTGCGCATTGGCGGTGTCGGAGCCCTGCCCCATGTCGACGGTGCTGCAATAAAGCGTGACGCTGCCGTCGGCGGCCACGTTGACGATCGCGATCGAGGTGGTGGGCGAGATCGAGGCCTTGAACCCGATGGCGATGCCGCGGCCGCGCCGGAGCGGGCCGGTGCCTTGCTCGAAGGCCTTGCCCCAGTTCATGCGGGTGGCGAGGCGATCGAGCACGGCTTCGATGGCGGCATCCTGCATGGGCGTGCCGGTTGCCTGCGGACGGCCTTCGCGCAGGAGATTGTCGCGGCGAAACGCGACCGGATCGAGCTTGAGCGCCCGCGCCATCATGTCGGTATGGCTCTCGTAGGCCCAGACCAGTTGCGGAATGCCGAAACCGCGTAGTGCCCCGGCCGGCGTCAGGTTGGTATAGAGCGAATAGGAATCGATCTGCACGTTCTCGATGTCGTAGGGGCCGGGCGCAGTGAAGCCCGACTTCTGGGTGATGCGCGGCCCGATATCCGCATAGGCGCCGCCGTTCCACCACACCTCGCACGCCCGCGCCGTGATGCGTCCGTTCTTGATCCCGCTCTTGATGCGGAACGTGCTGGCATGCTTGGTCAGGGTGTAGAACTGCTCCTCCATGGTGAGCGAAATCTTCACCGGCCGGCGCACCAGGAGCGCGAGCGCCGCCACCAGGGCTTCGAGCTTGATGTAGAGCTTGGCTCCGAAGCCGCCGCCCAGATACGGCACCTTCACGCGCACGCGGTTTTCCGGCCAACCCAGCAATCGCGCAATCTCGATGCGCACGAAGGACGGTGACTGCGAGGCGGTGTGGATGGTGAGCCGGCCGTCATCGACGCCGCCAGTGGGGTCGGCGACCGACACGAACGGCTCGAGCGGAAGATGCAGCACCTGCTGGGTGCGGAAGGTGTGCTCGAAGACGTGATCGGCCTGCGCAAAGCCGAGCTCAACATCGCCGCGCCGCAGATGGAAATCGAGCGCCACATTGGTGTTCTGGCGGCCCTGCAGATGCTTGAGGTCCGGGAAGGTGCCGGCGGGCTTGAGCATGTCGTGCACGATCGCGGCCGACGTCATGGCCTCGACCTCGTCATAGACGGCCGGCAGTTCCTCATAGTCGGCGACCACCAGCTGCGCGGCGGCTTCAGCGATGTGCGGATCGGCGGCCAGCACCACCGCGACCGGCTCGCCCACATAGTGCACCTTGTCGACCGCGAGGATCGGCTGGTCATGGAAGGCCGGGCCGTAGAACGGCTCCGGCACCACGGTGCGGATGTCCGCGACGGTCACCACCCGGTGCACGCCGGGAAGCGCGCGCGCCGCCTCGACGTCGATCGCGCGGATGCGCCCATGGGAGATCGTGCTGCGCACGATCTTGCCATAGAGCATGCCGGGCAGCCGCAGATTGTGCACGTACTCGGCGCGGCCCCCGACCTTGGCGGCGCCCTCGAGGCGGCGGACTGAGCGCCCGACCTGTCCGCTGCCGATCGTGTTGGTTGCCATCAGGGCTTCACTCCGGCGCCGTCGCGCGCCGCCGACAGCGCGCGGCTGACATAGACGCGCACCAACTGGCGCTTGTAGGCGGCCGATCCCTGTCCGTCCGTGATGGTCTGCGCCTCATCGGCGGCAGCGTCGCCGACGCGGCGCAGCATGGCATCGTCATCGAGCACCCCGCCCCGCACGGCGGCTTCCGCGCCCGGCAGCCGGACCGGCTTTTCGGTCGCGGCGCTGATCACGATCCTGGCGTCACGGACGCTGGCGTCACGGGCGGCAGCGCCGTCGAGATCGAGCGAGACCGCAACCCCGAGCGCCGGCCAATCATGCACCGCGCGGGTCGTGCATTTGAGATAGACGGCGCATCGGCCGGCCTGGGCCGGCACCACCACCGCGGTGATCAGCTCATCGCGCCGCAGCACGGTCTCGAAATAGCCGGCGAACAGCGCTTCGACCGGGATGGTGCGCGTGCCGGCCGGACCCGCGACCTCGATGTGGGCGCCGAGCGCGATCAGCACCGGCGGCAGATCCATGTGCGGGTCGGCGTGGGCGAGATGGCCGCCCACGGTCGCGACATTGCGCACCCGCACATTGGAAAGCGTGCGCAGGGTCTGGGCGATGACGGGGGCGTGGGCGCGCGTCGCGGGATCGCGGTCGAGCACGGACAGCGGCGTCATGGCGCCGATCTTGAGCGCGCCATCGCGTTGCGTCTCGATGGCGCACAGCTCCCGGATGGCGCGCAGGCTGACCAGCCGGGCGGGACGAAAAATGCCGGCCTTCATCATCAGCATCAGGGCGGTGCCGCCGGCGAAGGGGCGCACCGACGCATCATCGGGATCGAGCAGCCGGATGGCCTGCGCCAGCGTGGCCGGCTGCTCCAGCTCGAACGGGATCATGGCGCCGCCTCGGCGCCGCTGCGATCGAAGGCCGTCTGCAGACGCGCGGCAAACTGGCGTTCCATCTCCTTGGCCTTGGAGCGCAGCACCGGTTGCCCGAGGCTGCCGAGCTTTCCGGTCAGGTTCGAATCGACGGTGTAATCGATGTGGGTTTCCTCGCCCGCCTCGCTCAAGGTGGTGAGCGCGGTCGCGGTCAGCCGGCCCACGATGCCGAGCGGCGTGCCCTCCACCTTGGCCTCGATCTCGCGCGGCGGCTCGGCCCGCGTGAGCTCGACCGTTACTTTGAACTTGAACGACATGTAGGCGACCTTGGTCTCCAGCGTGGCGGTGTAGCGATCGGGCGCTATCTCGGTCAGATCATGCACGCCCTCGACGCAGGAGGCGAAAAAGCGCGCATCGCGCAACGCCGCGTACACGGCCGCGCGCGACGCCTTCACCTTGACCTGGCCGGTAATTTTCATGGCGACTCCGGCGGGAAGCATTTGTGGAGAGCGGCTAACAGATTTCGCGCCAACGGTCGAGGCCGACTGGGCATGCGGGTCGCACGAGGAACGCGTGCCGGACCCCGATTTCGCTCGCCCTTCATTCAGGCTACGCTGGGGAGGATCAAGCCGACAACCTCACCAAGGAGGGCAGCATGGGCAGGAAACGCAAAGACGAGTGGCTTCCCGAGCCGACGGCCGGCAACGGCATTCTCGACAGGCGCCTCTTCCTCGAGCGCACCCTCATGGCGGGCGCAGCCGGCGTGGGTGCGTTGAGCGCATCGGGCGCCCACGCCGAGCCGCTCACGGTGCCGCGCTGGTCGAAGGAGCCAGGCGGGAACTTCACGGCCTACGGTCAGCCGTCGCACTTCGAGGACAAGGTGGCGCGGACCTGGGCGGCGCCCAACAATCCGGCGACGCCCGGCATCGGCAGCTCGCGTACCCCGCACCAGCTGCTCGACGGCATGATCACGCCGAGCGGGCTGCACTACGAGCGCAGCCATGCGGGCGTGCCGGACATCGATCCCGAGCAGCATCGCCTGGTCATTCACGGGCTGGTGCGGCAGCCGCTCGAATTCTCGCTCGAGGACCTGTCCCGCTATCCGCGCACGTCGCGCATCGCGTTCCTGGAATGCGCCGGCAACAGCGGCGCGCTCTATACGGCGCAGGCCCAGCCGCTCAACGTGCAGGCGATCCATGGGCTCCTGTCCTGCTCGGACTGGACCGGCGTCAAGCTCTCGACCCTGCTGGACGAAGCCGGCGTCGATCCGCGCGCCAAGTGGGTGCTGGCCGAAGGCGCCGATGGTTCCGGCATGAGCCGCAGCTTTCCGCTCGCCAAGGCGATGGATGACGCGCTGGTGTGCCTCTACCAGAACGGCGAGCGGGTGCGGCCCTCGAACGGCTATCCGCTGCGGCTGCTCCTGCCCGGCTTCGAGGGCAACATGAACGTGAAATGGCTGCGCCGGCTCAAGCTGGTCGATGCCCCGATCATGACCAAGGACGAGACCTCGAAATATACGATCCTGCTCAAGGAGGATAAGGCCTGGCAGTTCGTGTTCCCGATCGAGGTGAAGTCGATGATCACCCGGCCATCGCCCGGCCTGACCCTCAAGGGGCCGGGCTTCTACGAGATTTCGGGCCTGGCCTGGTCCGGCAACGGGCGTATCCGGCAGGTCGAGGTCTCGGCCGACGGCGGGCAAAGCTTCGCGCCGGCCGCCCTGCAGGAGCCGGTGCTACCGAAGGCGCTGACGCGCTTCCGCGCGCCCTGGCAATGGAACGGCGGACCCGCCGTGCTGCAAAGCCGCGCCACCGACGATACCGGCATGGTGCAGCCCTCGCGCGCGCAATTCGTCGCCGAGCGGGGCTTGCGCGGGAACTATCACTACAACGCCATCGCCAGTTGGAAGATCGATCAAGCCGGGGAGGCGACCAATGTGTTTGCTTGATCGCTTCTCTCTTTTCACCGCCCTCGTGATGGTCGCGGCCGTATCGACCGCAATGGCCGCCGACGAGCCGCATTTCGGCCAGCCGGTGACACAGGCGGACATCGCGGCGTGGGACATCAGCATCGGACCGGACGGCGCCGGGCTCCCACCCGGCAGGGGAACCGTCCAGCAGGGCGAAACCGTCTACGCCGCCAAATGCCAGGCGTGCCACGGCGAGAAGGGCGCCGGCGGGCCAAACGACCGGCTGGTGGGGGGCGCCGGCACCATCGCGCCCGACAAGGCACCGGTGAAGACCGTCGGCAGCTATTGGCCCTATGCGACCACACTATTTGATTACGTCCGCCGCGCCATGCCGTGGGACCGACCGAAATCGCTGAGC
Organism: Xanthobacteraceae bacterium; assembly: GCA_035552735.1. Classification (GTDB taxonomy): domain Bacteria; phylum Pseudomonadota; class Alphaproteobacteria; order Rhizobiales; family Xanthobacteraceae; genus VAZQ01. Next base: position 16,383 of record DASZKX010000292.1, on the reverse strand, counting down.
GACGAGGAGGTCTATTCGGTGGCGGCCTACGTGCTCTACCTCAACGGCGTGATCAAGCAGAATGACGTGCTCGACGCGCAGTCGCTGCCGAACATGAAGATGCCGAACCGCGACGGCTTCACGGCCTTCCCGCGCTGGTCGCCGCCGAAATAGGCAACCTTGTCCCGGCCGTCGAGCCGGGACCGTTCCAGACTCCCGCGCGAATTGGAACCTCCCCTTTCAGGGGAAGGGATTCAGGGATTGGGGATACCACCGCGCAGCCGGACCAGGCCGCCGAGAATTGTCCGGACTTTGTGGCTTTGAATCGGCACGCTGGCCGGCGGTGCCACCACGGCCTCGGGCACGCGCACAGGCGGTCGCAACGATCGCGTGCTATCGAAGACCGGGTGCTTCTCCGTATCGCCACAACCGACGCACTGAAAGGTGCGCAGCTCGAACCCTTGCATGTCGATGACATGCGGCTCGACCATCACCACCCGCATCTGCTCGCCGCAGACGAAGCACTGCATTGCCACGCCACAACTCCACCCACGGCGGTAATTTAGCACCCCGGGGCGAGCGAGTCTGCAAATGTTTGAAATCCCCCCACGGCCTGCCGATCTGTTGCCGGCGCGCAACACCTATGCGGCCTTGTATGATCTGACGGGCACCTCGGAGCCGCAGTCGACGCGAATTGGTACGGATATTGCACCGCAATATGCGCAACTTGAGGAGGTCGACTATGCGCTACGTGGCACTTTTCCTTATGCTTTCCAGTACCGCGTTGGCGAGGGACAATGGGCAATGGAACGACTCGCCGATTGCCGTGCGCGAGTGGTTTCAAAGCTTGATGCAGCCCGACAATCCCTACATGTCCTGTTGCGGCGAGGCGGACGCCTTCGAGGCCGATACGTTCGAGGTCGACGGCGATCACTATGTGGCGGTCATTACGGATGGCAAAGGCGTCATTCCGAGCGGCACCCGTATCAACGTACCGAACCAGAAAATGAAGTGGGACCGGGGCAACCCGACCGGTCACGGCATCATTTTCATCGGCAACCAGGGACAAGTGTACTGCTACGTCGCGCCTGGCGGCGTCTGAGCGCTCAACCACGCCCATCGAGCAGTTCCTTGGGCGGTCGATAGGTTTGCTGCGGAAAAAACATTCGGCTGAATGCCGTGTGTTTTTACGGCATCTTGATTTGCGCTCGCGCCCAGGGGCCGCTAGGGAAACACGGTCTCCGGCGCGGACCAGGGTGCCCCCGCAGTCCGCAACCGGGTAGACTGTCTGAGACTTTCTTCTAACCCCGCCCCTACCGGCGGGGTTTTCTTTTTGCTTCCAACCCCCGCCCCGCCGACGGGGTTCTGTTTGTAGGCCGGGCGCGATGACGGCCCGTCCTAGCCTCCCGCCATGGGCCCCGATCGAGCCGGGCTCGCGTACGTGTCGGCGCCGCATGCCGCGTGCTGTTCATGCCAGCCTGGCAATTTGTCGCACCGCGTGGCTGCAGAAGCGCGATTGGCTGCTTTGGGGCGTGGAGCGGCTCCACATTAACAAGGATTAATTTCCTCGACGGGAGACGGAAAGAATCACTCTCCAATTATGCGGGCAGGCGGTGCCCGACCGGCACGCTGATGCAATAGAAAAATCAAGGAGAGAACAATGAATGAATCCAACACTTCCGGCCCGGCGCCGCGTGGCCGCGTATCTCCGCGTCGTCTCGTGCTGATGGGGTCGGTCGCCGGCGTCGCGCTCGCAGTTCTGCTGGGCGGACCGAGCGGCTTCCGGCAGGTCTCGCTTCCGTCCTGGTCCAACCAGGTGCACGCGGCCGAGTCCGTCCAGCACCCCGCCGATTTCGCCGATCTCATCGCCAAGGTGAAGCCGGCCGTCATGTCGGTGCGCGTGAAGATGGACGCAACCGCCCAGGATTCGAGCTCCGGCGACAACGGCGTTCCGCTGCAGCCGGGCTCGCCGATGGAGAGGTTCTTCCGGCAGTTTGGCGACCGCCAGCCCGGCGGTGACCAGCCGCAGCAACGCCGCGCCGTCACCGGCGAAGGTTCGGGCTTCTTCATCTCGGCGGACGGCTATGCGGTGACCAACAACCACGTGGTCGATCACGCCAAGACCGTGAGCGTCACCACCGACGACGGCAAGATCCACACCGCCACCGTGGTGGGCACCGACCCGCGCAGCGATCTCGCGCTCATCAAGGTCGATGGGGGCGGCTTCCCGTATGTGAAGTTCTCCGACCAGGCGCCGCGCATCGGCGAATGGGCGGTCGCGGTCGGCAATCCGTTCGGGCTCGGCGGCACGGTCACGGCCGGCATCGTGTCGGCCACCGGTCGCGACATCGGCAGAGGCGCCGACGATTACATCCAGATCGACGCTCCGATCAATCGCGGCAATTCGGGCGGCCCGACCTTCGACACGCAAGGCAACGTGATGGGCGTCAACACCGCCATCTTCTCGCCCTCGGGCGGCTCGGTCGGCATCGGCTTCGATATCCCGGCCGCGACCGCGAAGAGCGTCATCGCGCAGCTCAAGGACAAGGGCCAAGTCACCCGCGGGTGGCTCGGCGTGCAGATCCAGCCGGTGACCGCGGACGTGGCGGACGCGCTCGGCCTCAAGCAGGCCGGCGGCGCCCTGGTGTCGGAGCCGCAAGCCGGCAGCCCGGCCGCCAAGGCAGGCGTAAAGGCGGGTGACGTCATCGTGTCGGTCGACGGCAACGCCGTCAAGGATTCGCGCGAGCTCGCCCAGAAGATCGGAACCATGAGCCCCGGCTCGACGGTCAAGCTCGGCCTCATCCGCGACGGCGACCAGCAGACCATAAACGTCACGCTCGCCCAGATGCAGAACGAGCAGCAGGCGCAAGCCGGCTCGGATCAACAGGACCAGGGCACCGCGAGCCCGCACCTGGGGCTCTCGCTCGCCCCCGCGCGAGCGACCGGCGCCGGCAGCCAAGGCGTGGTGGTGACGGGCGTCGATCCCGACGGCCCGGCGGCGGATCGCGGCATCCAGCAAGGCGACGTGATCACGAACGTGGCCGGAGCCTCGGTATCGACGCCGAACGACGTTCAAAAGCAACTCGCGCAGGCGCAGAAGTCCGGCAAGCACGAAGTATTGATGCGGGTGAAGTCGGGCGACACCACGCGCTTCGTCGCGCTTCCGCTCGCGACCGGTTGAGCTTGAGATAATTCGCCCGGATCGCTGCGCTCCCTCCCGGTGCTTCGATTCGGAAACTCGGGGGGCGGGCTTTAAAGCCCGCCCCTTTTTTGAGCCTCAAAGGCACGCCCTTGTGACCGGTTGGAACCATCGATCTGGTGTAGAATTAGTTTGAGACGTCAGTGCCGCGGTCCGGGAGACGATCATGTCGCAATGGCCAAGACTCCACCGGGCGCACTTTCAAGCGCGGCTTTCGCAATCAACTCTTTTGCAATCCAATTTCCTCCGGCCGCGTTTTGCCGCGGCCGTAGCGGCCCTGATCAGTCTCGGCGCCGGCTTCGCCGGTTCTGGTCTCGTCAGTCCGGCTCACGCCGATGACACAGCCGTGGTCGGCGGCGCGGCATCATTCGGCTCTTGGCGCGACGATGCGCCCGGCAAGCGCCGGCACTTCACCGCCGATTCGCTGCCGCCGCCTTATGCATCGGCGTCCGCCGGCAACACCGTCCGGGTGGTCCGCCAACCGGCCGGCGCCCAGCTCAAGGTTCCGGCCGGCTTCGAGATCAAGCCGTTCGCCAGCGGGCTCTCCGGACCGCGCCTGCTGCGCACCGCGCCCAACGGCGACATCTTCGTGGCCGAGACCGGGGCCGGCCGCGTGCGCGTGCTGCGGCCAGGCGAGAATGGCGGGGCGGCCGGCCAGAATGAAATCTTCGCCAGCGGTCTCCGTGGTCCGTTCGGCATCGCGTTCTATCCGGCCGACAATCCCGAGTGGGTCTATGTGGCGAATACGGATTCGGTGGTGCGCTTCGCGTATCGGGACGGCGACATGAAGGCGCGCGGCGCGCCCGAAACCATCGTGGCCCAGTTGCCGGCGGGCCGCGGTCACTCCACCCGCGACGTGGTGTTCTCGAAGGACGGGTCTAAGATGTTCGTCTCGGTCGGCTCGGCCTCCAATGACGGCGAGGACATGGGCAAGCTCGATGCCGTGGCACTGCGGAAGTGGGAGCAGGACAAGCCTACTGGCGCCGCCTGGGGCAGCGAGAGCGAGCGCGCCGACGTACTGGTGTTCGATCCGCAAGGCAAGAGCCGGCGCATTTTCGCGACCGGCATCCGCAATTGCGTCGGCCTCGCCGTCAGCCCCACCACCGGCGATCTGTGGTGCTCGACCAACGAGCGCGATGGGCTCGGCGACAATCTGCCGCCCGATTACATCACGCGCGTGCGCGAGGGCGGATTCTATGGCTGGCCCTGGTGGTATATCGGGGCGCACGAGGATCCGCGGTATCAGGGCGAGCGGCCCGATCTCAAGGACAAGATCACGGTTCCGGATGTGCTGATCCAGCCGCATTCGGCGTCGCTGCAATTGATGTTCTACAGCGGCGACCAATTCCCGGCCGAGCTCAAGGGCAGCGTGTTCGCGGCCGAGCACGGCTCCTGGAACCGGACGACGCGCACCGGCTACAAGATCATCCGGGCGATCGTGAAGGACGGCGTGCCGACCGGCGAATACGAGGACTTCGTCACCGGCTTTGCGATCGACGATAGGTCGGTCTGGGGCCGGCCGGTCGGAGTGACGCAGGCGAAGGACGGCGCGCTCATCTTCTCCGAGGACGGCAACGGCACGCTCTGGCGCGTCAGCCGAACAAGCCGCGCGTCTGCTCGGTGAAAGAAGGCGAAATCCGGTCGAACGAATGCCGAGCTTTCGCCCGGTTGTAACCGTACACTCGCATTCTTATCTTGAAACTCAGCCACGGAATCACATGCCGCGCCAACGCCCCATCAAGCCTGAGCAACCCCGCTGCGAGCCGGAGATCATTCCCCCGGCGCGCGGCCGCACCCAGGCCTATCAGGCGGGTCCCGACTGGTTCGCGAGCCGCGCAGGCGGCAGCAGCCGGATATTCGTCGCCAGGATCGGACCCTGGAGCATCGTCGGGATCGTGCTGCTGATCGGCCTGTTCGTGGGCGCCACGCTGGCGATCCTGCTGGGCGCATTGCTGATCGCGATTCCGGTTGTCGGCCTGCTCATCGCCGGCGCCCTGATCGCCAACGCGGTGCGCGCGCGATTGCGGCGGTAGCGCGGGCCCCGTGTAACGCGTAGCCCGTAGGGTGGGCAAAATCGGCCGCGCTCCCGAACAGACTGGTCAGGACTCGTGCGCGATTTTGCCGACGGGCCAAGCGGCGAGATCGTGCTGCGTGGGCATTGCGCCCGTACCCCGCAGATCCTTCACAGACCGAGTGAGGGCAGGTGCCCACCCTACGGCGCTGCAGCAGTTCCGATTGATCTGCGATCTCGATTGATTTGAACGGCCGCATGGGGAATCCTGGCGGCCCTCGCCGCCTTCTCCATAACAGCGCATTCGGGGATCAAGCACTTGCACGATCAGATCGTTGCCGAGTTCCGCTCGCCGCTACCGCTGCTCAATTCGGCTTCCATCGCCATCGTGGGCGCGTCCGAGCGGGCGAAGTGGGCGAGCCAGATCTTCCACAATCTGCGCGAGTTCGGCTATCCAGGCAAAGTCTATCCGGTCAATCCGCGCGTCACGCAAGTGTGGGGCGGTCCGTGCTATCCGGATCTCGCCTCGCTGCCGGAGCCACCGCAGCACGCCATGGTGATCGTGCCGGCGCCGGCGGTGCAGGCGGTGATCGCGACCGGCGTCAAGGCCGGGCTCAAGAGCGCCACCATCTATGCGAGCCAGATCGGCGAAGGCGAGGATCCGCAGATCGTGGCGCGCGGCGCCGCCCTCGAGGCGCTGATCGCGGACAGCGGGCTCGTCGTCTGTGGGCCCAATTGCATGGGCGCCAATGCGCTGCGGGAAAAATATTTCGGCTATCCCAACACCGAATTGTGCCGTCTGATCCCGGGCGCCGTCGCCATGGTGACGCAATCCGGCGGCACGCTGCAATATCTCGGCCAGGTCGGAGCGCAGCGCGGGGTGAAGTTCAACTACATGATCTCAAGCGGCAACGAGATCAATCTGGATCTCGCCGACTACGTCAATTTCCTGGTCGAGGACGAGCGCACCCGCGTGATCACCCTCTTCATCGAAGGCATCAGGCGGCCGCAGGTCTTCATGGCGGCCGCCGCCAAGGCGCTCGTGGCCGGCAAGCCGATCATCGCGATCAAGACCGGCAAGTCGCAGAATTCGCGCGACAGCGCGCGCTCCCACACCGGCGCGATCGCGGGCGACTACGGCGCCTTCACGGCCATGTGCGAACGCTACGGCATCATCGTGTGCCCGACGCTGGACGACATGGTGGAGATGACGCTCGCGTTCCAGAACGGACGTCTGCCGAAGGGTCCGCGGGTCGGGTGGGTGACCACATCGGGCGGCACGGTCGATCTGCTCTACGATTATCTCGACGAGATCGGCGGCACTACGGCGCCGGATTTCGACGCCGCCACCAAGGCCAGGATTCGACCGCTGGTTTCGCCCGAGCTGGCGCTGAAGAATCCGCTCGATGCCGGCAATCCGGGCGGCGAGGCGGAGTCGGCGCAACTGTGTCGTGCCATTGCGGCGGATCCCAATGTCGACATGCTGGCCTGGGGCAGCACCCTGCCGAGCGGCCAGCGATCGCGTGATCCCTCCCTGCTGCGCGGGGTGGCAGAGAGCACCGACAAGCCGGTGATTGCGTTCGTGCGGATGAACTTTCCGGTCGACCCGCAGGCCGTGGCGTTTCAAGAGCAGGTCGGCTTCCCGTATCTGCAAGGCCTGCCGGAGACCGTGCGGGCGCTCGCCGCGCTCGCCTTCTACGGGGCGCGCCAGGGTCGGCGGATCGCGCCGCTGCCGGCGCCGTGCGGGCGCGCCGAAACGCTGCAAGGCGCCGCATTGGCGGCTGCGCTCGCAAGCCACGGATTGACGCCGCCCAAGAGCGGGCGCGCGGCCTCTCCCGCGCAGGCTGCCGCCATCGCGGCTACCATCGGCTGTCCGGTGGCACTCAAGATCGTATCCGCGCGAATCAGCCACAAGACCGAGGCCGGCGGCGTGCGTCTCAATCTCAAATCACCGCAGGAGGTCGAGCGCGAGGGCGCACTGCTGGCGGAAGCGGTGCGCCGGAGCGCGCCCGGAGCGCTCGACGGATTCCTGGTGCAGGAGATGGTGGAGGGCATCGAGGTCATCGTCGGCGCGAAGCTCGATCCACTGTTCGGCCCGATTCTGGTGGTGGGGGCCGGCGGCATTTTGGTCGAGCTCGTCAAGGATGTGGCGTGCCGGCTATTGCCGGTCGGGCCGCAGGAGGCCCGCGCCATGATCGGTGAGCTGAAGGTGGCTAAATTGCTCGCCGGCTTCCGCGGCCGGCCGACGGCCGATGTCGATGCCCTCATTGCAGCCATTTGCGGCCTGTCGGATTTCTATCTCGACCATCGCCACCTGCTGACCGACTTCGAGATCAATCCCTTGATCGTACTCCCCAAGGGCCAGGGCGTCCGCGCCGTCGATGTGAGGATTGCGGGGGCGGTGGCTTGAGGGCTTATTGCCTTCCGGACGGGGCTGGCGGAAGATGGCTACGGGATCGGGGACAAATCATGCGCGCTTCGGCTGTTGTCGTGCTGATGCTGGTCGCGGCGGTCGGGCTCGGCGGCTGCGTGCCCGACGTGGTGAGCCTGGAGGCCCTGCCGACGCCCAAATTCTCGCGCGATCTGGCCCAGTGCAACGCGGCCGCCAGTGACGCGCTGCCGTTCGATGATTCCGTCAAGCGCTGCATGAAGGCGAAGGGCTACCGGTTCCTGCGGCAGTACTGAGACGGCCTGCGCCGGAAACGGTCACCTGATCGTCTTTCGCATCCCGATATGCGGAATGCCGGCCTCGTCGAACAGATCGCCCTCCTCGACATAACCCAGCCGCCGATAGAAGCCCGTCACCGCGACCTGGGCATGCAGCACGATCTCGGCGAAGCCGCGCTCCCGCGCGATCGCGGCCGCGCGCTTCATGAGACGCGCCCCCACGCCGCGACGGCGCCCCGCCGCGCGCACCGCGACCCGGCCGATCCTGGCAACGCCGCCGTGCTCCAGCATGCGCAGCGTGCCGACCACCTGATCATCCATGATGGCGAGCAGGTGGGTGGCGAGCGGATCGAATTCGTCCGCCTCGAGCTCGCGCGGCACGCCCTGCTCGTCCACGAATACCTCGTAGCGCACATCGAATGCCTCCCGCATGAGATCGGAGGCAAAATCGATCTCGATGATCCGCTCGCCCTTCATCTCACGTCCATGAGGCCGAAATAATCGCATCGTCGCGGCGGCGCGGCGACCATTCCAAAATCACCACGGACATCATTATAATGAGCGGTCCGCGCCCGCCAGAAGAGGAGCCGTCAGCATGGGACGTCGTTTCCTGGTTCTCACGCTCGCGGCCGCCATCGCGATCGCCGGGCAGACGGCGCGGCCCGCCGCGCAGGACACGATCCAGGCGGCGTTCGACGACCTGAAGCATGGCGGCTTCGTGGTGATCTTCCGCCATGGCAAAACCAACGCGCCGGCGGGAGCGCCGGAAGACAAGTCGCCGCTCGACCTCGCAAACTGCGCCGACCAGGCGATGCTGAGTGAAGCCGGCCAGGATCAGGCGCGTGCCATCGGCCGGGCCTTCAGGTCGGCCAGCATCCCGGTCGGCAAGGTGCTCGCCAGCGGCTACTGCCGGGCCATCGAGATGGCGCGCCTGGCCTTCGGCCGCGTCGAGACGACAGATGCGTTGCTGTTGCGGAATTTTGTTCCGGTCGCCGGAGCGTCCGTTCCGCCGCCCTGGCCTCAGCGCGTCGAAATGATGAAGAAACTGGTCGCGACCGTGCCGGAGGGGCCGACCAACACGATGCTGATCACGCATTTTCCCAACGTGAATGCTGCGCTCGGGGTACAGATCGATTTCGGCGACGCGGTGATCGTCAAGCCGGACGGCCAGGGCGGAGCCCGTCTGATTGCCAGAATTCTCGCAAGCCGGTGGGATTCGCTCTGAGCCGGGCCGCCCGCCGGCGAAGGCACAACGATCCGGGAGAAGCTCGATGTCGGGATTGACGAGACGTTCGATCGTATTCGCCACCGCGCTCGCTCCATTCGCCGCGCGGGCGCAAAGCTGGCCGTCGGGCCCGATCAGGATCGTGGTTCCGTTCCCGCCCGGCGGCTCGGTCGATGCGGTCGCGCGTCTCGCGCAGACCGGCCTGTCGCAGCGCCTGGGTGCGACGATCGTGATCGAGAACCGCACCGGCGCGTCCGGCAGCACCGGCAGCGCGGCGGTCGCGAAGGCGCCGCCCGATGGCAATACCTGGCTGATCGTATTCGATACCCACGCGGTCAATCCGAGCCTGCTGCCCAACCTCCCATTCGACAGCGACAAGGATCTCGACCCGGTTTCGCTGGTCGCCACCGCTCCCTATGTGGTGGCGCGCCATCCTTCGCGTCCCTACACCAATCTCGGCGAGCTGATCCGCGCTGCCAAGGAGAAGCCCCGCAGCATCAGCTATGCCTCGGTGGGCAGCGGCAGCATCGGCCACCTGGCGCTCGAGCTCTTGGGCAAGCAGGCCGGCATCGATCTCATCCACGTGCCCTATCGGGGCGGCGGGCCGGCGCTCAACGACGCCGTCGCCGGCCATGTGGACCTCATCATCGCGAGCGCGGCACTGCTAATGCCGCAGATCCAGCCGGGCGCCATCCGGCCGGTGGTCCAGATGGGGCCGAGCCGCTTGCGGGCGCTGCCGGACGTTCCGACCATCGCGGAGAGCGGCTACCCGGGTGCGCAAGCGAGCTCCTGGTGGGGCTTCTACGCACCGGGCGGAACCCCCAAACCGATCATCGAGCGCTTCCGCGCCGCCCTGATGGAGAGCCTGCGCGACGAACGGGTCGCCAAGCAGCTCACCGAAACCCAGCAAATGACGCTCGTGCTCTCCGGACCGGAGGAATTGCGCCGCTTCGCCGGCGAGCAGGCGCGCATCTGGGGCGCGGTGGTGCGCGACAACAACATCCGGGCCGACGAGTGATCGCGGTTGCGGGCCGAGAAATGTGTTATTGATTGATTCATCATGTTGGCCAAAAGTTTGCTGCAAAATTAGCCGGCTTCCGTGCAGACAACCTCTGATTCAAGGACGCCAAGTACAAATCCCTTAACAATTGATTATCGCTCGCCGGCTAAGCTGCAACCAGAGTCTCAACGGGTTCCCGTCATGCGCGTCGTCGTGGTCGATCCCAGTCGCACGGTGCTGAAAGCCGTATCGCGGCTGCTTGCGGTCGATGGCCACGAGGTCATCACATTCATCGATGGACCGGAGGCGATCGCCTACATCAAATCGGATCCAGGCGTGGTCGCGCTGATCGTAAGCGCCGAGCTGACGACCATGTCCGGGGTCGAGCTGTGCTGGGAGACGCGGCTTCTGTCGGGGCGCGAGCGCGCGATCTACATCATTCTGATGTCATCAAATTCCGATCAAAAGCATCTCATCAATGCCCTCGACAGCGGTGCCGATGAATTCATCGGCAAGCCTCCGGTCAAAGAGGAGCTTTTTGCGCGGCTACGCTCGGCGGAGCGCCTTGTCCGTTTGCAGCGCGAGCTCATCCGGCTGGCAATGATCGATCCCTTGACCAGTCTGTTCAACCGCCGGGCGTTCTTCGAGAAGGCGCAACAGGCGATCGCGCGGGCGAGCGCTTCGAGCCGACCGACCGCGATCATGTTCGACGTGGATCATTTCAAGCGGGTCAACGATACCTATGGCCACGGTGTCGGCGATCAAGTTCTTCGCGACATCGCGCGCGAGGCGGCGAGCGAACGCATGGTGGTCGGACGTCTCGGGGGGGAGGAGTTCGCGATCCTGCTCGAAGCATCGACTCTTGAAGCCGGCATCGAGCTCGCGGAAGGCTTGCGCGCCCGGGTGGCTGCGCTGGCGTTCGACACCGAGCTAGGCAAGTTGACCTTGACCTGCAGTTTCGGCGTCAGCGAATGGGGACACGAAGAAAGCATCGATCAGCTTCTCAAACGCGCCGATGCCGCGCTGTATGAGGCTAAAACCGGCGGCCGCAACCGCGTTATTGCTGCTGGGCCATCTGCCTTGCAGACCGACGCTGCCCATGGGTCCGGCGTTGTCCGATCGGCCGGCCGAAGCGCAACGGCAGGTCAGGACCAAGCAACGGCAGCATCGCATCCGGGCGGGCCACTCCCCTCCGGGTCGCCCGATTTGGCGCCTGCCGTGTCGTCGCCGCCGGCAAGCGCAAACGACGGCTGGTCGTACCCGGCGAGCGCATTCGTACTTGACGACGACGCCCGGATCGCAGCTCTCGTCTGCAAGGTGCTGGGCGCATGCGGTATCATCTCCCGGGAATTCACCTCCCCCGAGCCCTTCTTGGCAGAGCTCGCGAATTCGCCTCCCGAGCTGGTCGTGCTTGATCTTTCGCTTGGCCAGTCCGATGCGGTCGAGATCATTCGCCATCTCGAAATCCTGAAGTACAAGGGCAAAGTGCTCCTCATCAGCGGTCGCGACGAGGCTACGCTCGCTGAAATCGCGCAGATCGGCGAGCGGCACGGTTTGCGCATGTTGACGCCGCTTCGAAAGCCGTTTCGCCCGGCCGATCTCAGGCAGCGATTGGCCGCCCCGCAAGGAGACACACGACCTGCGGTCGTCGAGCCTCTCCCCGATTGCAAGACGCCTGCGGGGGCCCCCGTTCGGCTCGTCGACGCCCTGCGCAACAACTGGCTGGAGGTGTGGTACCAGCCGAAAATCGATCTCAAATCGTTGTCGGTTTGCGGCGCCGAAGCGCTGGTGCGTGCGCGGCATCCATCCTCCGGGGTGTGCACTCCCGCAAACCTGCTGCCCCCGGCGGGGGATCCGACCTATGAGCCGCTGTCGAGGCTCGTCATTGAGCAGGCCATTGCGGATTGGGGCCGTTTCGCCGGTCAAGGACTGCACCTCCGGCTCTCGGTAAATGTGCCGGTTTCCGTGATCAGCACGCTCAATTTCATCCCAATGGTCCGGTCGCTTCTCCCCACGGACGCAAGCTTTCCCGGCCTTACCATCGAGATCACCGAGGATGAGATCATCCGCGATCCCAAATCGGCGCGCGAGATTGCATCCCAATTGAAGCTCTACAATGTCGGGATATCAATCGACGACTTCGGATCGGCCTGCGCATCGTTGTCCCGGCTGAACGACTTGCCGTTCATCGAAATCAAGATCGACCGCAGCTTCGTTACGGGCTGTTCTTCGGACCGGCTCAAGCAAGAACTTTGTCGGACGGTCGTCGACCTGGCACATCGGTTTGGCGCCACGGCCTGCGCCGAGGGGGTCGAGACGCCCGAGGACCTTCGCGAGCTCATCAATATGCAGTGCGACACGGCACAGGGATTCCTGTTCGCCGAGCCGATGCCTGCAAGCGAGCTCGCCGCCTCGCTAATCGCCGGAACCGAGAGCTCCGCGGCCACTTTCGCCGCCATGTCGCTCGTACGAGCGCAGATCGAGGAATCCGGAAGCGAGCGACCCGGGCTGGCCCAGGCCAGCTGAGAAACCCAATCGGATGCGTCATTTTTCATTGAGGGCATTCCGCGCGAGCGACCAGCGGGCGACGGAAGCTTCGTCCGAGACGCGAGGCCTCCATGGCGGGATCGCCGGCGAAGCGTCGCGCCGGGGCCGCGACGGCACAGTTTGGTGGTGGATGATCGCCTCGGGTGTGCTGCTGACGGCCGTGATCGCGTTCGGGACCGCGATCCTGGTCTCCAATCTGCGGGATCGCGCGTTGGCGGATGCCAAACGCCTGCTCGACACGACCGCCTACATCATCGCCGAGCATCTGGAAGGCACGTTTCAATCGGTCGAGCTCGTGCAGAGAGGCGTGATCGAGCGGATGCAATCGGTCGGAATCGCTTCGAGCGGCGATCTCGACCGCCGCATGTCGGGTTTCGACACCCATTCGATGCTCGCCGACATGATCGGGGGCACGCCGCAGCTGGACGCCCTCGTGCTGATCGATCCAAGCGGAAGGCTGGTCAGCTCCTCGCGCAGCTGGCCGATGTCGGACACCAGGGAAGAGGGTCGGGAATACTTCAGGGCGCTCGCATCGGACGCCAGCTTGAACTTGTTCCTGAGCGAGCCCGCGCGCAGCCGCCGCACCGGGGCCTGGACGGCTTATCTCGCACGCAGGCTCGTCGGTCCCGACGGCGAGTACATCGGCATCATCGTGGGGGTCATGGAGCTGCGCCATTTCGAGCAATTCTTCAGCTCAATCGCGATCGGAAAGGATGTCGCGATCGCGTTGTTTCGCAGCGACGGCCGCCTCCTGGCCCGAGATCCGCACGTCGAGGCGGCGATCGGAAAAAGCGGTGGCCCAGACATCCTGTTCCAGGACACCTGGTCGGTCGCCGACGGACAGGTTCAGCTGGACGCCCTGCAAGCGCTCACTCACTATCCGGCCGTGGTCTCGGTCTCGACGACCGCGTCCGCCGCGCTCGCCCAGTGGCTGCAAGAAGCCAAGATCATCATCGGCGCGGTCGGGCTTGCGGCCCTGTCGATCGGCGCCTTCATCCTTCTCACCGTGGGCAGGTTGATGCAGGGACTCCGTCGGTCGAGACAGCGATTGCACCGACAGAAGCTGCAGCTCGATACGGCGCTCAACAACATGTCTCAAGGGTTGTTGATGTGCGATTCTGAAAATCGCGTCGTTCTTTGCAACAGGCGCTACATGCAAATCTACCGGGTGCCGGCCGAGATGTTGGCGCGCGGCTGTACCCGGGACGATTTGATCGCGCATCATTATGCGACCGGCCTCCTGGCGGGCGACACCGGGCAACATTTGGCTGCTCTCGCGCAGGGGGCCGTCGCGAAGCCCTTCTACACCAAGGAGACCGAGACGACCGATGGCCACACGATCTTCATCAACAACCGCTCGGTCGAGGGCGGCTTTCGCGTAAGCACCCACGAAGACATTACCGACCGGCGGCGCGCCGAGCAGGAGCGTGATCGCAGCCGTGACTTTCTCGACCGGATCGTCGAGCACATACCGGTGACGGTATTCGTCAAGGACGCCCGCAGCCTGCAATATATTCTCGTCAATCGGGCCGGCGAAAAGCTGTGGGGCCTATCGCGCGAGGAAGTGATCGGCAAGACGCCCCACGAGATTTTCGACAAGGCGACGGCCGACACCATCGTCCGGCACGATCGGGAAATGTCGCACAAGCAAGGCGAGCTCAATGTGCCGGAGCATTTCATCAACACGCCGCGCAACGGCGTGCGTCTGGTCACGTCGAGCCGGATTTGCGTGCGCGACCGCAACGGCGAGGCGCAATACCTGCTCGGCGTCACCGAGGACATAACGGAGCGCAAAGGCGTCGAGGAACAGCTTCGGCAAGCGCAGAAAATGGAGGCGGTCGGCAATATGACCGGCGGGGTCGCGCACGATTTCAACAATCTCCTGACCGTCATCATCGGCAACCTGGATCTCCTGTTGGAGGATGTCGCCGGCAACGATGCCGCCGAGCAGAAGATCGAGACGATCCTGCAGGCGAGCGAGCGTGGCGCCGACCTGACGCGCCTCATGCTGGCGTTCTCTCGCCGCCAACCGCTGCAATCCAAGCCGGTCGACGTCAACCAGCTCATCCGCAACACCGCCCGCTTGCTCAACCGCACCCTGGGCGAAGACATTTCCATCGAGGTGCAGCCCGGGACCGACGTCCAGCGCGCCCTGGTCGACGAATCCCAGCTGGAGACCGCGTTGCTGAATATCTCGATCAATGCCCGAGATGCAATGCCGGAGGGCGGCGCGCTCACCATCACCACCAGCAATGCGGAGCTCGACGCGGACTACGCCGCGCATCATCCGGGTGTCGTGCCCGGCACCTATGTCCAGATCGAAATCGCCGACACCGGGGTCGGCATGCCGCCCGACGTCTTGGAGCGCATCTTCGAGCCGTTCTTCACCACCAAGGCGGCGGAGAAGGGCACCGGGCTCGGCCTCAGCATGGTGTATGGCTTCATGAAGCAATCCAGCGGCCACATCAGCGTCTACAGCGAGGTCGGCGAGGGAACCGTGTTCAAGCTGTTCCTGCCACTGGCGCAGCCGGAGGACTCGCATGCCGAGCCGACCTCACGGTTGAGCGAGTCCACGGCCAGGCATTCCGGCGATGCCGTGATCCTGGCTGTGGACGACAATCCTGACGTTCGCGCAACCGTGGTGGTGCAGCTGAAGGGGCTCGGCTATCGGGTCCGCGAGGCCGACAGCGCACACAGTGCCTTAGAGATCCTCGACAGCATGGACAGGATCGACCTCTTGTTCACGGACGTGGTGATGCCGGGAGGCCTCAGCGGCAAGGAGCTCGCCACCAAAGCGTGCGCCAAGCGCTCCGGCTTGAAGGTGCTGTTCACCTCGGGCTTTCCAGGCACGGCGACCGGTCCGGGAACAAAATTCGACGAAGGGGACGTGCTGTTGAGCAAGCCCTACCGGAAGCGCGATTTGGCGGAGGCGGTGGAGGCGATTCTGACGGCGTCGCCGTGAAGCGCCCTGACGGCACAGCCGTAAAGCGGCGCGCCTTCAAGCCTTTTGAAACGCCGACATGCCGAGGCCCGGCTCCAGTAATTGCCGGCCCCGCAGCAGCGTGGCGCGCGCCGCGCGCGCATCGAGCGCGGTGCGCACGACCGCGGGCAAATCGCCCGGCCGCTTGAGCATCGACCAAATCATGGCGGCAATATCGGTGGTTCCGTTCGGGCGCATCGCGGCCAAGGCCGAAGCCGGGATCGCCCGGGCCGCCGGATCGGCGATGACCCGGATGGCCGCCATGGGGAGACCATGCGCGGCCGCCACCCCACCCACGATGTGGGATTCCATATCGACCGCGATGGCGCCCGTTCTGACATAGAGCGCGGCTTTGGCCTGCGGATGGGTCACCGGACCGGGCACGCCGAAGAGCATGCCGCGAACCGCGCCGGGAATCGTCTGCAGCAGCTTTTGCGACCAGTCTGCGTCCGTGCTTATCCGATTTATACGGTCGGTCTCGAACAGGATCGCCGACCCGATGATGCAGGTCCCGGGTCGGAGGTCGGGCGACAGCCCGCCCGCCACGCCGAAGCTCACGACTCCGGTGGCGCCCTCGGCAATCGCCCTCGACAGCGAAGCCGCCAAATTCTTGCCGTTGCCGCTGCAAATGACGCGAACCCCTGGTCCCGCGGCGATTCGCGCTTCAAATGCCAAGCCCACGACGGCGATCAACTGGTCACCGGACCCCATCGCTTCTGCCCAATCCCCTGACTTCAGAAGTCCCTGTCTGGTCGATGAAGCATTTCTCATGCCA
>DASZKX010000291.1:0-2983 GCA_035552735.1 Xanthobacteraceae bacterium | reverse complement strand
GTAATCGCCTGCGCCGACCAATAGGTCAGCGCCCCGATCGTGCAGGTCGGATTGTGGCCGGGGTTCTGCGGGAAGGCGGCGCCGCCCATGACGAACAGGTTGCTCGCCTCCCAGCACTGCAGGTAGCGATTGAGCGCGCTGGTGGTGGGGTCGGTGCCCATGATGGCCCCGCCCGTGTGGTGCGCAGCGCCGCCGTTGTTGGCGCCGTAGTTGCCGCGGCGCGGCCGCGGGTTGCCCACGATGGTGGCGTTGGCGGCGCGTGCGATGCCGGCCGCCTTCTCGGTGAGGTAGGCCGACATCTTGTAGTCGTTGTCGAAGTAGTTGTAGGTCATGCGGATCAGCGGGCGGCCGATCGCATCCTTGTAGGTGGGATCGAGATCCAGATAGTTGTTGCGGTGGGCGTAGCTGATGCCGTGGCAGTTGAGCGGGAAGCTGTGCGTGTACCAGCGCGCGGTCGCTTCCTTCCAGGCCGAGCCCCAGCGCGGCGTGCCGGGCGGCGTGGCGCGCACCTGGATCGGGCGCCCGCCGGTGACCGATGGGGAGATGAAGCCGCCGCCGAAGAAGCCGAGCCCGCCATGGTCGAAATTGTCGGCCTGGAAATCGTCGATGGCCGCCGGCGACACCCCGGTGCCGATCCACGGATTGATCTCGTCCTCCACGAACATCATCACGTTCGAGGTGGTCTGGTGGCAGTAGTTCTTGCCGACCACGCCTTTGCCGGTCGCCGGATCGTAGGGCGCCCCGATGCCGGCGGTGAGCAGCAGGAGCGTGTTGTTGAACGGGTAGGCGCACAGCATCACGAGGTCGGCGGGCTGCTCGATCTCGTCGCCACTGCGCCGGTCCACATAGACGACGCCGCGCACCTTCTTGGCGGCCTTGTCGTAGATGAGGCGGCTCACGTAAGCCTCCGTGCGCAGCTCGAATTTCGGATCCTGCCGCAGCGTCGGCAGCACGCAGATGAGCGGGCTCGCCTTGGCGTTGGATTCGCAGCCGAAATATTCGCAATGCCCGCAATATTGGCATTGGCCGATGGGGAGCCCCTCGGAATTGACATAAGGGGCGCTGGAGTTCGAGGACGGGGTCGGGAACGGATGGTAGCCCAGGCTCTCCGCCGCCTTGGTGAAGATCAAGCCGGCCTGCGACATGATCAGCGGCTTGTTGGGATACTCGTTCTGGCGCGGGCCCTCGAACGGATTGCCGCCCGCGACTTTTTGGCCGCGCAGGTTGCCGGCCTTGCCGGAGGTCCCGCACAACCGCTCGAAATGATCGTAATGAGGCTCGAGGTCTTCGTAGCTGATGCCCCAATCCTGGATCGTCATGTCCTCGGGGATGGCGTTGCGGCCATAGCGCTCCGTGAGATGGCTGCGCAGCGCGAACTCGCTCGGGGAAAAGCGCCAGGTGACGCCGTTCCAGTGCGCGCCGCCGCCGCCCAGGCCGTCGCCGACCGGGGGGACATCCCATTTGCGCATGGGCAGCGCCAGCTCGGAGGGATTGTTGCGCAGCGTGTGCGTCTCGATCGAGGTATCGAGCATCAGCTCCTGGCGGACCCGATATTTGTACTCGTCGCGGATGCCGGGCAGCGCGAAGTTCTCGCGCGGGGATTTGTCCGCGCCGCGCTCGAGGCCCACGACCGTGAGGCCGGCCTTGGTCAGCTCGCGGGCCATGATGCTGCCCGACCAGCCCATGCCGACCATCACTGCATCGACGGCTTTCATTGTCTTGGCCATGACGCGTACCCCTTCGATCAAGAGAAGTCGGCGATGGATTGCGGCTCGAGCACGATCTTCTTGCCGCGATATTCCAGCGCCTTGCTGGCATAGGTCGCGGGCAGGCTCGGATAGCCGACCATGCGCCAGGAGACCTTGTCGCGATTGCCGCCGTAGATCGGATCGGCGAAGAAGCCCTCCATGGCGGAGGCCAGCAGCATCTCGAAGAACTGCTTGCCGTTGACCTCGGTGAGCTCGGCCTTGCCGGCATCCATGGTCTTGAGCGCGGCGTCGCGCTCGGGCGGCGACAGGCGGTCGAAGTCCTTGCCGTAGGTCTTGCGGGTCCAGGCGTTCGTCGCCTTGATGCCGGCGGCGAAGAGCTCCCGTGGCGTGAGCGAGAGCTGGTAGCCCTGCTCGCGCGTGCCCTTGATGAACGGGCCGCCGCGATAGAGCCTGGCGCCGCCGCCCCAGGCGCCGGCGAGCTGCCGGTCGATGAAGGCGACGAGGCCGCAATCGGTGCCCGAGGGCGAGAGCCGATCGGCCGGAATGAACGTGTCGTAGGCGGCGCTCAGGAAGGCCGCCTCGGTCGCAGTCAGGGTGAGAAGCGGCTCGGCAGCCGGCGGGGTGCTTGCGACGGGCGCGGGCGGCGCGGTCTGGGCAAGCGCCGGAGCCGTGAGCGTGCCGCCGAGCGCTGTTGCGGCCGCAGTGCCGGCCGCACCGGCGCCCTTGAGAAAGCTGCGCCGCGCAATGCCGTCGTGAATACTATCGTCCGACATGAGTTCCTCCCCGGACACGCTGGAAGTAAAGGGAACTATCCGAGCTTCCCGGGCCCCCCGCAAGCCTCCCGCGGCGCCGACTTCGAGGGGAGTCCAGGCCGGCCGAATTCCGGCGTGCCAGAGGCCAGGCCCTGCTCAGGCGGCATCGAACTATTCAGCGTTTGCCGGACCTGTTCCGGCCAACTCGATCAAGACGGCACATGCGCTCCCAAGCGAGATCGCCGGGACATCAGGGCATCTACGCCCGTCGGAGTTTATCATCGGGCCGGCCGAAGGCCGGACCCGTTGGCGGGCCATGCCCGGCGATGACATTCAATCCTGTCGAAAGCCGCTCTAAGGCAGAATGAGGTGGCGGCGCGAGATGTCGCTACTTTAGAAAATACTGGTTGAGCGAGTAGCCGAGAATGACGAGGCCGCCGATCGGCATGAACAACAACCAGCCGGTCCATGCCTGTTGTGCCCATCGCGACGAAGCCAAATAGCTCGCCGCCGCGGCCCCCA
>DASZKX010000290.1:0-4760 GCA_035552735.1 Xanthobacteraceae bacterium | reverse complement strand
TCAGCGGTCCGTCCGGCGCACCTCTGCCCGTCACCCGTCGGCGCGCAAATGCTGCACCAGCTCCTGCGCATAAGCCGGCAGCGCGTCCATGCTGCGTATGCAAATCGTGAGCTCGCGCTCGGCCCACGGATCGGTCAGCGCCACCCGCTTGATCGCCATGGTGCGGGCCACCCGGCGGGCGGTGGTCTCCGGCACGATGCCGATGCCCACATGGCACTCGACCAGCCGGCAGACCGAATCGAAGCTGCGCAGCTGCACCCGCAGGCGCAGCGAGCGGCCCGAGCGCGCGGCCTTGTCGGCGAGGAAGCGCTGCAGCGCGCTCGCCCGGTCGAGGCCGACGAAGTCGTGCTGCAACACCTGGGCGAACGCGATCTTGGCGCGCCTGGCAAGCGGATGGTCGCGCGCCACCACCAGCACGAAGCGGTCCTTGCGGAACGGATAGGTTTCGAGCGCGCTCGCATCGACGGTGGCGGCCACGATGCCGAGATCGGCCACGCCCTCGGCGATCAGCCCGACGATCTCGTCGCTCAGGCGCTCCTCGAGATCGACGCTGACCTGCGGGTGCGCGGCCAGGAACGAGGAGAGCGCCTCGGGCAGGAATTCGGTGAGCGCATTGGTGTTGGAGAGGAGCCGGATCTGGCCGGCCTGGCCGCCCGCATAGGCGCCGAGATCCTCGCGCAAGCGCTCGGCCTGGCGCAGGATCACGCGCGCATGCTGCAGCAGGGTGCGGCCGGCCGGGGTGGGGGCAATCCCCTGCCGCCCGCGCACCAGGAGCGCGGCGCCCAGCGCCTCCTCCATGTGGCGGATGCGCGCAGAGGCGGCGGCGAGCGCCAGATTCGCGCGCGCGGCGCCGGCCGTGATGCTGCCGGCCTCGACCACGTGGCGGAACAGGCTGAGATCGGCGAGATCGAAACGCATGGGGGCTCCCTTCGCGGATCGCGAAGGCAGCTTACGCCAAATACCGATTGTGGGCGAGGCTGCTGCGCCGCATATACGTTTTGCGCGAAGCCTGGGTGCCGGCCCTCTTTCGGCGGCCGGCGCCTCGCCCGCATTGCGGCTGGGGCGGACATTGTTTAGGAACGATCGCACGGAAACGGCGCGAAGCGACAACTCTATCTCGAGCGCCGGGCCCGCGCGCTCCGTCGAAAGCGCCGGCGCGACGAGCGCCGGGCGAAGTTGGAGAACCACATGGCGGAAACCAAGGCCCCGGTCGAGCGGCCATTGTCACCGCATCTGCAGATCTACCGTTGGCCGCTACCCATGGCCATGTCGATCGCCCATCGGATCACCGGCGTCGGGCTCTATTTCGGCACCCTGCTGGTGGCCTGGTGGCTGATCGCGGCGGCCTCGGGACCCAATCCGTATTCCAACGTAGCGGCCTTCATGAGCTCGTTCTTCGGCCGCCTCATCCTGTTCGGCTATACCTGGGCGCTTTTGCATCACATGCTGGGCGGCATCCGGCACCTGATCTGGGACACCGGGCGCGGCTTCACCGAGAGCGAGCGCGAATGGCTCTCGCTCGCCACCGCGGTCGGCTCGATCAGCCTGACCCTGATCCTGTGGGCGTTCGGCTATCTGGTCATGGGAGGATCGCACTGATGGGTGCCGGAAAAATGAGCACGCCGCTCGCGCGCGTGCGCGGGCTCGGCGCCGCCAAGTCGGGCACCGAGCATTTCTGGCGCCAGCGGCTGACCGCGGTCGCCAATGTGCCGCTCACCATCGCGTTCGTGCTGATCCTGGTGTCGCTGCTCGGCCGCAACCACGCGGCGGCGGCGCAGATATTGGGCTCGCCGCTGGTCGCCATCATCATGCTCTTGTTCATTCTCTCGATCACCGTCCATATGCGCATCGGCATGCAGGTGGTCATCGAGGACTACATCCATGAGGAGCCCGGCCGGCTCATCCTGCTCATGGCCAACACGTTCTTCTCGCTCGCCGTGGCACTGGCATCGGCCTACGGCATTCTCAAGCTCTCGTTCGGGGTATTCGGAGTTTAAGCATGGCCAATGGACCGGCTCACGGATCGTCGAACGGCGGCGGCGCACCGGCGCCGGGCACGCCCGGCCTCAACGGCGGCGCCTATCCGATCGAGGATCACACCTTCGACGTGCTGGTGGTGGGAGCCGGCGGCTCCGGATTGCGCGCCGTGGTCGGCTGCAGCGAGGCCGGGCTCAAGACCGCCTGCATCAGCAAGGTGTTCCCGACCCGCTCCCATACGGTGGCGGCGCAGGGCGGAATCTCGGCCGCGCTCGGCAATATGAGCGAAGACGATTGGCGCTGGCACATGTACGACACCGTCAAGGGCTCGGACTGGCTCGGCGACCAGGATTCGATCGAATATATGTGCCGCAACGCGCCGGCCGCGGTCTACGAGCTCGAGCACTGGGGCGTGCCGTTCTCGCGCACCGAGGAGGGCAAGATCTATCAGCGCCCGTTCGGCGGCATGACCACCCATTACGGCAAGGGCACCGCGCAACGCACCTGCGCGGCCGCCGACCGCACCGGTCATGCCATGCTGCATACGATGTACGGCCAGGCGCTGCGGCATTCGGCCGAGTTCTTCATCGAATATTTCGCCATCGATCTGATCATGGACGAGGACGGTCGCTGCCGCGGCGTGGTCGCCATCTGCCTGGATGACGGCTCCATCCACCGCTTTCGCGCCCACATGACGATTCTCGCCACCGGCGGCTATGGACGCGCCTATTTCTCCTGCACCTCGGCGCATACCTGCACGGGCGACGGCAACGCCATGGTGCTGCGCGCCGGCCTGCCGCTCGAGGACATGGAATTCGTCCAGTTCCATCCGACCGGCATCTATGGGGCCGGCTGCCTGATCACCGAGGGGGCGCGCGGCGAGGGCGCCTATCTGGTCAACAGCGAGGGCGAGCGATTCATGGAGCGCTACGCGCCCTCCGCCAAGGATCTGGCCTCGCGCGACGTGGTGTCGCGCGCCATGACCATCGAGATCCGCGAAGGCCGCGGCGTCGGCAAGCTCAAGGACCACATTTTCCTGCACCTCGATCATCTCGATCCGGCGGTCCTGCACGAGCGGCTGCCCGGCATCTCGGAATCGGCGCGCATCTTCGCCGGCGTCGACGTGACGCGCGAGCCGATCCCGATCGTTCCGACCGCGCACTACAATATGGGCGGCATCGCCACCAATCATAATGGCGAGGTGGTGATCAAGAAGGACGGCGACAACGATTTCGTGGTGCCGGGCTTGATGGCGCTGGGCGAAGCGGCCTGCGTCTCGGTGCACGGCGCCAACCGGCTGGGCTCGAACTCGCTGATCGATCTGGTGGTGTTCGGCCGCGCGGCGGCGCTACGCTGCGCCGAGATCATCGAGACGAACGAGAAGCACGCCGACTTGCCGAAGGATTCCGCCGATCTGGCGCTCTCGCGCCTCGACAAGTTCCGCCACGCCGCGGGCCAGACCCCGACCGCGCAGCTGCGGCTCAAGATGCAGAAGGTGATGCAGAACAATTGCGCGGTGTTCCGCACCGGCGAGGTGCTGGCCGAGGGCGTCAAGCTGATCCACGACACCCACGCCGAGGTCGCCGACATCAGGGTGACGGACCGCTCGCTGATCTGGAACACCGACCTGATCGAGACCCTCGAGCTCGACAACCTGATCGCGCAGGCCGTGGTGACGCTCAACTCGGCGCTCAACCGCACCGAAAGCCGCGGCGCCCACGCGCGCGAGGACCACCCGGAGCGCGACGACAAGAACTGGATGAAGCACACGCTGGCCTGGCTCGACGCCGCCGGCAAGGTCAAGGTCGACTACCGGCCGGTGCACGCCTACACGCTCACCAACGACATCAGCTACATCGAGCCGAAGGCGAGAGTGTATTGAGCATGATAGGTGGCCTGGAATCGGTTTTTTGTTGTCATTGCCGGGCATAGCCCGCGGAAGACGGGCGTATACGCCCTGATGTCCCGGAAGTCTCGGCGAGGAACGCAGGCAAGCGCCAAACTAAGCGAGATGGCCCGGACAAGCCCGGCCATGACAAATCAATAGGTGACGCCCATATGGTCCAGCTCAATCTTCCCAAGAATTCCAAGGTCACCGAAGGCAAGACCTGGGCGTATCCGACCGGCGCCAAGGAGGTGCGGGAATTCCACATCTATCGCTGGAATCCGGATGACGGAAAGAATCCGCATCTCGATACCTACTATGTCGACACCGGCGATTGCGGCCCGATGGTGCTGGACGCGCTGATCTGGATCAAGAACAACATCGATCCCACCCTCACCTTCCGCCGCTCCTGCCGCGAAGGCGTGTGCGGCTCCTGCGCCATGAACGTGGACGGCCGCAACGCGCTCGCCTGCATCAAGGACATGGGCGACATCAAGGGCACCGTGAAGATCTATCCGCTGCCGCACCAGCCGGTGGCGAAGGACCTGGTGCCCGATCTCACCAATTTCTATGCCCAATACGCCTCGATCGAGCCCTGGCTGCACACCACCTCGCCAACGCCCGAGAAGGAATGGCGCCAGAGCCACCACGACCGCGCCAAGCTCGACGGCCTCTATGAATGCGTGCTGTGCGCCTGCTGCTCGACCTCGTGCCCGAGCTATTGGTGGAACAGCGAGCGCTTTCTGGGGCCGGCCGCGCTCCTGCAGGCGCAGCGCTGGATCGTCGACAGCCGCGACGAGGCGACCGGCGAGCGGCTGGACAATCTCGAGGATCCGTTCCGGCTCTACCGCTGCCACACCATCATGAATTGCGCCAATTCCTGCCCCAAGCACCTCAA
>DASZKX010000289.1:0-17346 GCA_035552735.1 Xanthobacteraceae bacterium | reverse complement strand
GCCGACGGCAGCCGCGCGAGGCCCCTGATGATCCACCACGCCATCTTCGGATCGCTCGGCCGCATGATCGCGGTCCTGCTCGAGCACCACGGCGGCGTGCTTCCGTTTTGGCTGTCGCCGGACCAGGTCGCGGTCGCGCCGATCTCGAAAGAGCAGGCCGGCTACGGCGCGGACGTGCTGACGGCATTCGAGGAGGGCGGCATCAGGGCCGTTGCCTATGACGGCGCCGATACGCTTTCGCGGCGCATCGTGGCGGCGCATGAAATGGCGGTGCCGGTGATGGCCATCGTCGGCGAGCGCGAGATGAGGGACGGCCGGGTGAGTTTGCGCGAGCGCAACGGCTCACAGGCCGACGTTCCGCTGGCCGAGGCGGTGTCCCGCCTGCAGACGAGGGCCCGGCCGGGCGCCCTTGTGGCTGAAGCGTTGTAAAACGTGCTTCAGGCCGCGCGCCGATCGGTGGATCACGGAAAATCGCGCCGGCGACAGCGGAGGTTTCTTGACGCCTGGCGTTGTCAGCCGCTGGCGAGCGGGCAAAGCTTCGAATTTAGGGGACATACTTTGCCCGGCATCGGTCAATTCGTGCGCGATCAGTTGAAATTCCGGGCGAGGTCGCTGGCCATCCCAACGTGACGCTCTGGGCCTGCCGCCCCTGCGTCGAGGCACGCGGTCTCGCCGCGACTGCCCTCGATCGGCGCGTCAAGCTCGGCGGGATGAACGAATTCCATGCCGCCGCAAAAGAGTCGGACGCCAGAACAGCTTCTGAACCGGGCCGGGGGTGCTTGACGAAACCGGCGCGTGCTGTGCCGACACCTGGCGCCTTCGGTGCCACACTCCCCCTTTTCTTGGACTACTTTCGTGTGCGTGAAAGCCTCTCCACGCAGTCGTCCCTGCGAAGGCAGGGACCCATACACCGTGTCCTCTCGATTGGCTGCGGCGTATGGGTCCCGGCTCCGTCAGCGTGTTTACGCGCGTCTTCGACGCGCTATGGGCCGGGACGACAGAGTTGCGTGCATGGATTCGGCCCGGTGGCCGCAGCCCCCCGCATGGTTTCCAAAGCCTCAACGCGCAGCCCAAAAGGTCACTAAGATTGCAACTCGCGTTCGAACGGAATGCTCGCAAGTCCGCGCTACTTAAGGAAGAAGCAGTCAAACAGGAACGCCGCAGATGCAGACAGTGATCAAAGCCGACGACGGGGATCTGATTACGGTTCACGCCGACGACATGTCGATCGAGCAATTGACCGTGCGCCTGGAGCTCGAGAATCCGGCCTATGGCGGGGCCAGCGACTTCGACCAGCTCATGCTCTCGACCCGATGCGCGCGCGAGCTCGGCAAGGCCCTGATCCAGGCGGCCGAGCTGGTGGAGCTCAACTCCCGCCGGCTGTGCGGCGCCAAGCATTTCGATTTCATCTCATTCAGCTCGAGCACCCTCCAGCCCGATTCCGCGCCCTGCCCGGCCTGACGACCCGCCGACCGAGTCACGGACGCATCTTCCGCCTGACCCGAGGTGGAAAGAGAACGACCAAGGAGACCGGGACGCACACCTCCGGCAAAGCCGTGCAAGACGACAAGAGAAAGAGCAGAAACAAATGCCGCGCTATTTTTTCGACATCATCAGCAACACCGGTACATCGCACGATCATCAGGGCCGTGAGTTCACCTGCCCGGACGGCGCCAAGCGCCAAGGCGAGCTCTTCGCCATCGATCTTCGCTTCGCCCCCGACGCCGAAGGCCGCACCGGCGATAAAGTCTCGGTCTGCGATGCGCGCGGGACCGTGCTGTTCTCGATCCCGGTGCCCGGCGACGTCTGAGGCCGCCGGCCGCCGACGATCCTGCGCCCGGGGCCGCCGGACCGCGCCCCTCCGAGGCTCATCATCCCGCCCCTCGCCCTGCCGGCGTTGACAGCACGGCTGCGGCTATCGACAGTCGCGCCGGGCGGGTCCAGGCGGGCGCCGCGGCAGGGTACCGGCTTTGGAATTTGTCGTCCTCCTCCTGTTCCTGATCGTGGTGGGGTTCTCGCTGCTCGCGGCATGGCGCCGCCGCCAGCCGGCGCCACAGCCCGATCAGGCGCCGGCAACACCATCAGCGGAAACCGCGGCTGAAGCCACTGCACCCGCGGTGGCGCCGAGCGAGCCGGCGCCCGCCCCCACCGAGCCCGAGGCGGAACCCGATGAGCTGGACCCCGATGAGTTGGACGCAGATGCGCTGGACGCGCCGCTCGCAACCGATCTGCCCGCGCCGCCTGCCTTGGCCGACCGGCTGGACGCGCTCGAACGCGCTATCGTGCCGTTGGGGTCGACCTGCAACCATCCGCGCGATCTCGCCCAGCAGGCGCCGTTCAAGGAGGCGGTCGCTCTCTTCGAGGACGTCGACATCGATGTCGACACGGTCGTGCGCTACGCGCTGGGCCCCGATTGGGGGATCGCCTGCGCGGCGCTCGCCGCGCTCGCCAAGCGTGATGACGGCAAGGATGCGGTCGACCAGGTCCTGATCCAATTCAACAAGCTGGGGCCGTGGGCGATGTATTTCGCGCTCGCCTATTTCGTCGCGATCGTGCCGCGGCCGCCGGTCGGCGCCCCGGTGGTGGGGGCGAAAGACCACTGGGCCAGAATGCCGGTCCTTTCGAACCTATTCCGCGATTATTTCGTCCAGCGCGCGAAGCTCGGCGATGCCGCCGAGTTCGGCGGCGCGCTCTATTCGCAGGCATCCTCGACTGCCCCGATCATCAAGGCGTTCCTCGAAAGCGTCGATCATCCGCTGGCGACCGCGCTCGTGGGCCGGCTCGACTCGATCCAGAAGGGCAATATCGATCATGCCCTGCTGGCCTCGTTCGGCCGCTTCTGGGGGGACCCGAAGAAGCCGCAGACCCTGGTCGAGCCAGACAGCTGGAGCGCGCCGCTCGCCACCGCCCAATCCACGCTGCTGCAGGCCCCGGTCCGCTCGCTCCTGGTGAGTGGCGACCAGCTGGTCGGCAAGACCTCGTTTCTGCAGCTCCTGGCCAAGCGCCTCGCCGGCTCCAATTGGAGCGTGTTCGAGGCGAGCGGCACCGATCTCATGGCCGGTCAGATCTGGTTCGGCCAGCTCGAGGGCCGCGTCCGCCAGATGGTCGAGGAGATCACGGTCAAGAAAAAGCTCATCTGGTACGTGCCCGACCTCCTGCAGCTCGCCCGCAGCGGCACCCATCAGGGCCAAAGTGCCAGCATCCTGGATCAGATCCTTCCCGCCATCACGGCCGGCCGGCTGGTGATCTGGACCGAGGCGAGCCCCACCGCCACGGCGCGCCTGCTGCAGATGCGCCCGGCGCTGCGCAACATCCTCGAGGTCGTTCGTCTCGAGCCGCAATCGGAGGCCAATACCTCGGCTCTGGCACGCGCGGTGGTGAACCGGCTGTCCGACGAGCTCCACATGCAGATCGATCCGGACTGCGCCGCCGTGGCGCTGGGCTCCGCCCGGCAATATTTGAGCGCCGCGAGCTTTCCGGGGTCGGCTCTCCTGCTCATCCGCCTGACCGCCAGCCGCGCCGACCAGCGCGGCGCAAAGATCACGCCCGCCGACGTGCTCAAGACCTTGTCCCAGCTCACCGGCCTGCCGGTCTCGATACTCGACGCCAACGAACGCCTCGACCTGGCATCGATCCGCACGTTTTTCGCCAGCCGCGTGATCGGCCAGGACGAGGCTGTGGCGAGCGTCATCGACCGCATCGCCATGCTCAAGGCCGGATTGAGCGATCCGGGCCGGCCGATCGGGGTCTTCCTGTTCGCAGGCCCCACCGGCACCGGCAAGACCGAGCTCGCCAAGACCACCGCCGCGTATCTGTTCGGCTCGGTCGAGCGCCTGCTGCGTCTCGACATGAGCGAGTTCCAGACCGCGGAATCCATGGCCAAGATCCTCGGCGACGGCAGCCCCCATGGCGAGACCGATTCCCTGATCAGCCGCGTCCGCAAGCAGCCCTTCTCGGTCATTCTGCTGGACGAGTTCGAGAAATCCCATCCGCGCATCTGGGACTTGTTCCTGCAGGTGTTCGACGACGGCAGGTTGACCGATGCGCTCGGACAGGTCGCCGATTTCCGCCATTGCCTGATCATTCTCACCACCAATCTGGGCGCCACCAGCCATCAAAGCGCGGGCCTGGGCTTTGCGCCGGCCCCCGACGCCTTCACCAGCGACCAGGTGCTGCGCGCCATCAGCCAGACCTACCGGCCGGAATTCCAGAACCGGCTCGACCGGGTCATCGTGTTCCGCCCGCTGACGCGCGATCTCATGCGGGTCATCCTGCACAAGGAATTGAGCAGCGTGCTGGAGCGCCGTGGCCTCAAGGACCGCGCCTGGGCGGTGGAGTGGGAAGCCTCCGCGCTGGAGTTTCTGCTGGAGCGGGGCTTCTCGCCCGAGATGGGGGCGCGGCCGCTCAAGCGCGCGATCGAGCAATATGTCATCGCTCCGCTCGCCGCCACCATCGTGGAGCGGCGGTTTCCGGAGGGCGATCAATTCGTCTTCTTCCGCAGCGACGGGCGCGCCATCCAGGCCGAGTTCGTGGATCCCGACAGCGATGCGCGCCCGGCTGCCGCACCCGCCGCAGTGGAGGCCGCAGGCCGCCCGCCTTCCCTACCCGCCATGATCCTGTCGCCGCGCGGGACCGCCGCCGAATTCGGCGCGCTCGCGGCCGAGGCCACCGCCGTCAAGGAAACCCTGGCATCGCCGGACTGGGAACGCCTCAAGCTCGAACTCTCAAACGAGATGATCGCGCCCGACTTCTGGAGCCGGCCGCAGCGGCACCGATCGCTAGCCCGCCTCGCCCTCATGGACCGGGTCGCGGCCGCCGCCCGCACCGCCGACGCGCTGCGCCTGCGTCTGGCGCGGGGAACCGGTGGCCCGGGGCACTATTCGCGCGAGCTGACCGCGCGGCTCGCGCTCAGCCTTTACCTGGTCAAGGAAGGCCTCAAGGACACGTTCGCGGACGCCGCCATCGAGGTTGCCCTCATGGTCGAGCCCGCCTTCGAGAGCACGGGCGGCGACGGCAAGGCGACCGCGACCTGGTGCCAGCAGCTGCGCGACATGTATCGCGGCTGGTCGGACAAGCGGCACATGCAAATATCGGAGCTGCCGGCCGGCCCCACGCCCGGCGATCCGCCGCTGCTGCTGATCTCCGGCTTCGGCGCCCATCGGGTGCTGCAACGCGAGTGCGGGCTGCACGTGCTCGAGCTCGCGGACGGCCACAGCGGCGCAAACCGCGCGACCGCGCGGGTGCGGCTCGCCGTCACGCCGCTGGGCGATGTGCCGGCGGCGAAGCTTCCAAGCGCCCTCGCCAAGGCGTTCGGCGCGGCGCCACCCTCGAGCGCGGTCGTGCGCCGCTACCGCGGCGAACCCTCGCCGCTGGTTCGCAACGGCGACGGCAGCTGGCGCAGCGGCCGGCTCGATGCCGTGCTGGGGGGCGACTTCGATCTGCTCGGGGCCGACGAGCCGCCTGCATAGCGGACGGTCAGCGGATCGGCGAAGCCGGGCGAGAACCCGGCCTCGCATGCGACCTTCGAACGACAGGCGCCCGCCGGATCAGCGCGGCGCGCGCTCGCTGAACAGGACGCCGCCCTTGGCTTTGGTGGCCGGGTCCGCCTCCACGATCGTCACCGTCACCGCGTCGATCGGGGCCGCGAAATTGCGCACCACCGCGTCGGTGATGTCCTTGATCAAGGCTTTCTTCTGCTCGAGTGAGCGTCCCTTGACGGCGTGAACGTAGACTTCCGGCATAGTGTCCTCCAGGGTTGGGTGCTGTGACATGTCTGTCCCGACGGCGCGGGCCAAGACGTGCATGATGACCTATCACGGCGGGCACATTCCGCGATATGGCCTTGCCCCCACTTCCATTTGAGCGCGCCCTGCAGCCCATAAGGGCGTTTGTCCCGTCTTCGCGCGTTATCGAGAGACTTCGTCGGGCGAGGGACGAAGCGCGGGCAATCGTATCCAATCAGGCAGCATCGACGTCAAGATATTGTCGCGCAGGAAATAATGATGAAACAAAGCCGCGGCGGCATGGAAGCAGGCCAGCCAGATGATGACATTGCCCAGGATCGTGTGGATATAAGCGACCGACTGGCCGAGACCCGGCACCGACGACACCATCGGTCCGATAGTGCCGATGCCGAAAATCGTCAGCGGATGGTTCTCCAACCAGGCTCCCGCGATCGCCGTCAGCGGTATGGCCAGCAGCAGGGCATACAAAGCCAAATGCGCCGCGCTGGCGGAGAGCTTCATCCAGGCCGCCATGGGCGGAAGTTCCGGAGTAGGCTCGAGGAGGCGCCACAAGATCCGCACCAGGACGAGCCCGAACAGCAGAATGCCGACCGTTTCGTGCGTCTGCCGCGCGCTATCGAACGCGGCCGAATAGATGCGCTCTTCGCTCCCGCCCGGGCTCACAATGTAGGCCGTTCCGACCAGAGCGACGGTGACCCAATGGAACAGTTGCGTGACCGCGCCGTAGCGAAGGCGCGAGCTGCGCATCGTGATCTTCGACACCGACATGTCTGGTGGACTCCAGCCATCACAACCGATGTGGTAGCGCGATTTATGCGCTGCAATGCGGCGGACGCGATACGGAGGACCCTCGCGCCCGGTCAATGGCGCCTCTGTCACTGACGATGCACTGACGACATACCGGGATCAGCTGAAGAGCCGGGCATTCCACCGATCAAGGCATCGGGGGGCGTAGAGGCCACGACATCGCCCAAGCGCCGCCAGCGCTACGCGGCGGCTCGCGAAAGAGACCGAAGAGATCAAATCCGGGCGAAGGCGCAGTGGCCGGGGTATCGGGTCTCGCAACGTCTCGGCTCGGCGTCTGCTTTTGCGCGATCTTGACCGGCTTCTTGACCGGCGCGGCGGGCCTTTCCCGCGGCAAGGGAGGCGCCTCATCCATCGCGAATGCCGTTGTGGCGGCTTCGGCGGCCGCGGAAGGCCCAGCAGCCGCGACATTTTCGGGTTCCGCCTTGAGCCCGGCATCGGCACGGCCGATCCGGAAGGTCGCGACCCGGGACCCTGGGACGCGCGCCGTGCGCGTCACACGCGACTTGCCGGTCTTGCCGAGTTGGCATTGGGGCGCGAGGAAGGCTCCCGATGGATCCTCGCACGCGGCTGGCGCATGGGAGCCGGCACCTCGATCTGCCACCGCGGCAGTGCGCGTCATCGCGGCCGGCGTGCTTTCGCCGGCTTGGCCCAAGTCGACTCCGTCGACCAACCCTGCGGATCTCTCGGTCGGTGATGGCGCCGTGGCGGTGAGCGCAGATTCCCCGCCGGACTGCGGCGCCAGCTGCGGCACCAATGCCAGCGCCGTACCTACCGCAATCAGCAGCATGGCACCTGCCGTCATGGCGCCGCTGCGCACCCTGCGCCGCATCTGCGGAGAGGGACAAACATAGCCGAATTCGGGGTGAAAGTTCTGCGCGCGCGGAGCGTGAACGTCCTTGCTGGACATGCCGTTACCTCGAATGACGTCACCCGCGTCGCGGCCCTCCCTCACCCGCTTGGTGAACAACGTGCTAACGCTCACGTTGTTCCCACGCGTCCGCGGAGCCGTCGCCGCCTCGATCAGCCTCCGAGCATCATGGTTTATGTTTCGTAGATGCCTGGAGCAGACCGTGCTTCGATCATCGGCGAAAACTCCGAGAATTTTCTTAAGTTGTGCGGATTGTTTTGAATCAATGGTTTCCAGCAACCGAAGACCGCTCAGCTGCGAGACCGGTTCTCCCGCATCGAGAGGCGAACCGCAGGCGCAGGCGCGCAACGGCTCTTCCGCGGTTTGCGCTCGATCAATCGGCCAGGTCGGCGCCGTCGCGCGACCGAAGACCTGGCGAGCCTGGAGCGCGCCGCCCCCCGCATTTGAAATTATTTTGTCGCATTTCCCCGCGGCACATTAGGTCAGGAAGGCTGGCTTTACTCGGGGACGAAACGAGTTACCATCCCCTCCAGGGGTTCGGGAGTAGAACACTCGTTGGCGGGAGGCCACGACATGGAACTAAAAACCAGCAGCTCCCGAAGTTATCGACCCTCGCGACCTGTCAATGAATGCGCCCAGTGCCGGGAGACGATTTTTCTGCCGGAGTGGTCCGAATACCTGGACTCCCGCCGGGTGCGGCATCTGTGGGAATGCGAGGCCTGTGGCTACAAGTTCGAGACCCTGGTGTGCTTCCCTGAACCGTGATTTTCAGAGTTCGTGACGTCGCCCCGGTCAACAGCCTGGCGTTTTGCAACCTTGCGTTTGAGTGTTGTGGCTCGCCGCGGCGCCGCGCGTCGGTGGGCTCGCCGGAGCGCACGATGCTATGCGCTTGCAAGGCGCAATTGGAATAACAGACAATATGGACAAATGGATAATGACGGACGTCTGCGATGAGACGTGCCGTAAGCCGATCCGACCTTGGGCGTTCACGATTTTGGCATTCACGGTAGTGGCGCGCGGCCAGTGGGCTCCACTCGCGAAGCCCACTGTAACAAGCCGCAATGGCCACGCCTCCAGCTTGGACGCCGTGCCGGCGACCGATCAGAGCACGAACGAATCCCGCGGCTCGCTCGCCGAAACCGTTGCGGCCGCGTCGGCCGCGCGCTCATCGGTCCGGGTCTCGGCTTGAGTCTCGCTTGAGGTCTTGACCCGCTGCGCCGCCGGCATCTGCAGCACCGTCGCGTGTTGATTGTCGCACAGCGACGTGAGCAGCACGATCTGTCCGTTGGGAAACTCCAGCGCGTCGTGGTGCATTGTGGGCTGCTCGGTGTTGATCTGTCGAAATCGAGCGACCCTCTGCCCGATCTTCTTGGTCGGGAAGATGGCGAGCGCGGCCTCGCACTCGACGTCACGGTCGAACGCAAGCTCCGTTCCGGGCATGAGGCAGACCGCCACGCGCGGATCGGAAACCGAGGCAAAGCCGCGCGTGATCGTGTTGTGGAATTTCGTCGTCACCAGCCTGTCTTCAATTTTTGCGGGACGCGTGGCGACATGATGCAGACTATAGTCGCACATCGATGGTGCTCCACTTCTTATCGTGAACAGCCGAGCTTGGTTGTCCTTCTGACCCGAGCCGATCAAGGTTTGGTGGCAAACTTTTGTCGGCGCCGCAGGCGCTGCCATCACAATATCGCGATGCCGGACGGCAGGCAGTCTGCGCACAAAAAACCATCACGTGGCGCGCCACGCAGCAAGCAATCGCGGGGGCGATCGCGCGCACGCGGCCCGGGTTCGCACCGTGCGGCCGGGGTCTGTGATCGCAACCGGACCGGTCCATCCGACCGATTGAACCCGCCCGGCTCTTGGCCTAGGTTACGCCGCTACCCCGCCACGTCAAAACAAAACGATCTGTATTTCTAGGGAGGCTTCAATGCAGCGATGTCTTGCATCCTTGTCGGCTGTCGCCATGCTCCTGTGCGCCGGCCCTGCCCTGGCGCAGCTCAAGGCCAAGGCGGAAAACGTGCCCGAGATCCCCTATGACTCGGTCCCGAATTTCCTGAAGCTTCCCCCCGGCGAGTATCTGGGCGAAGCCGTCGGGGTCGCGACCAACTCGAAGGGACACACCTTCGTGTATCATCGCAGCGCCACCACCCGCCTGTTCGAGTTCGATCAGAACGGCAATTTCCTTAAAGAGATCGGCAAGGGCTATTACGGCTTCGAGTTCGCCCATTCGGTGCGGGTCGACGCCGAGGACAACATCTGGACCGTCGACGAGGGCACCAACGTGGTCACCAAGTTCAGCCCCGAAGGCAAGGTGCTGATGGTGCTGGGCCGCCGGCCGGCCGCCGTCGCGGGCGAGGTAGCGACCTACACCGGCCCCAACCAGCCTGCGCAAAAATACATTTTCTGCCGACCGACCGACGTGGGCTGGGACCTGCAGGAGAACATTTTCGTGTCGGACGGGTACTGCAACAACCGCGTGGTCAAATACGACCGCAATGGCCGCTTCCTCGCCCAGGTGGGCAGCGAGAAGGCCGGCAAGGACCCCGGCCAGTTCAACCTGCCGCACGGGCTCGCGGTCGATGCTCAAGGCAACGTCTACGTCGCCGACCGCAGCAACTTCCGCTACCAGGTCCTCGACAACAATCTCAAGCCGAAGGCCGTCTACGACAATGTGGGGGTCGGCTGGACGGTGTGCGTCTCGCAAGGGGCGCACCAATACCTGTTCGCCTCCAACTCCAACCCGAACGGCAACACGCCGGGAAGCTGGGCGATCACCGGCGAGATCTACAAGATGGAATTGGACGGGACGATCCTCGGCCGGTTCGGACATGCCAGCAAGGAATTCGGCGGCTTCCAGGTCGTGCATATGATGGATTGCCGAAACCCGAACGAGATCGTGGTCGGCGAGATCGAATCCTGGCGCGTCCAGAAGCTCATCCTGAAGCCGCAGGCCGCCAAGGCGGTCACCCGTTGAAATCCAGTGACAACATCCGGGTTGAGGAGTTTTCCATGAAACGTTTTTCGCCGCTTCTGCTGACCGCTCTCGTGACCGCCTGGGGCGCCTGTCCGGCCACGGCCCAGACGCCCGTGCCGGAGATCGCGTTCGATTCCGCACCCAATCCGTTGGCGCTTCCCGACGATATCTATCTCGGCGAAACCGCCGGCGTGGCAACCAACTCCAAGGGCGATATTTTCGTGTTCACCCGCACCGGCCATCCGACCGTCTCGCTCGGCGGCTCGCGCACCTTCGCGCACGGCGGCTCGCGCCTGTTCGAGTTCGATCGCACCGGCAAGTTCGTGCGCGAGATCGGCCAGAACAGCTACGGCTTCATGTACGCCCAGCAGGTGCGCATCGACCCGCAGGACAACATCTGGGTGGTCGACCAGATGACGAACTACGTCATCAAGTTCGATCCCGAAGGCCGTGTCGCCCTGCTGCTCGGCCGCAAGGCGGAAGCGGTCACGGTCCCGGCGCCCCAGGTGCGCGGCCCGCAGGCGATCGCGGGTGGTGCTCCGGGCGCCGGAGAGCAGACCGATCTTTTCAACCGGCCGACCGACGTCGCCTGGGATGGCGCCGGCAACATCTACGTGTCCGACGGGCTCGGCAACGCCCGCGTGGCCAAGTTCAGCAAGAGCGGCGTGTTCATCAAATCCTGGGGCGCCAAGGGCACCGAGGAGGGAAATTTCGGCACCGCCCGCTCGATCGCCGTCGATGCGCGCGGCACCGTCTATGTAGGCGACGGCGGCAACAAGCGGATTGAAGTCTTCGACGGCGACGGGAACTTCAAGACCCAGTTCACCAATGTCGGGACGCCGCAGGCGCTCTGCATCACGCCCGGTGGCAACCAGGTGCTCTACAGCTCGAACTCGAATCCGCCCAACGACATCGACGTGGCGGGCGAGATCTACAAGATGCGGCTCGACGGCTCGGTCATCGGCAAGTTCGGTCGGGCCGGAAAGCTGCCGAAGGAGTTCGGCACCGTCAACGCCATCGATTGCCGCAACGAGAGCACGCTCTATGTGGGCGAGATCGGCAATATGCGGGTGCAGAAGCTGACGTTGCGGTAGGGCATTGCGGACGCGAGCCAGCCGACGCTTGGGAGACGCCGCGGTTCCTCTCCTGCGCCCGCGGCGAGACAGTTAGTTTAGAGCGGTTTCACATTAACCAGAGAAAGAAACCGCTCTAACATTTTTTGCATTGTCGCATTTTCGGACGGAAAGCCGGTGTCCACCCCGTTTTCGCGAGGGCATGCTTTTCCTGAAAATGCTTTAGTCGCCCCGCCACAGTTTCGATCCAGGAACAAACCGTGCTGATCATCGACAACGCGCTCGTGTCGCAATTGCTCACCATGGACGATTGCATTCGCGTGCAAGAGGAAGCCTTCAGCAAGCTGCCCTCTGGCGGCGCCATCCATCGTCCGCGGATCGACATGTATTTTCCGTGCGAGCGCGAGGACGGCTATTTCCGCTGGGGCACCATGGAGGGCGCCAACGACGGTTATTTCGCCATCCGCATGAAATCGGACGTCATCACCTGGCCGAAGGACCAGAACGGCAACTGGACCGAGGAGAAATACTGCCGGGCGCCGGGAACCTATTGCGGCCTGATCCTGCTCGTCTCCACGCGCAATGCCGAGCCGCTCGCCTTCATCAACGACGGCGTTCTCCAGCACATGCGGGTCGCCGGCGGCGCCGGCATCGGCGCCAAATATCTGGCGCGCGCGGATTCCCACGTGGTCGGCATGCTCGGCTCCGGCGGCATGGCGCGCGCTTATCTGGAGGCGTTCAAATGCGTCCGCGACATCAAGATGTGCAAGATTTTCAGCCCGAGCGCGGCTCACCGCGAAGCCTTCGCGCGGGACATGTCGAAGCGGCTCGATATCGAGGTGCGCGCGGTGGCCGATCCGCGCGAGGCGGTGCGCGGGGCCGACATCCTGGCGTCCTGCACCGACAGCATGCAGCCGGTCTATGACGCCGATTGGATCGAGAGCGGCATGCACGTCACCAATCTCGGCCGCCGCGAGATGCCGGACAAGGCGATGGAGAGATTCGACGTGGTGGTGCGCCAGGGCACCGCCGGGTTGCAGATGAAGCAGAGCGAGCGCTTTCAGGCCGAGCGTGGCCTCTCCCCGGCCGCCTTCCTGGGCGGAACGGTCGACGAGCTTAAACGTATTCCGGAGAAGAACCCGCAGCCCGGCTTCGGCGGCGACAGCCCGGACTTCATGGACCGCGGCAAGGGCGGCGACAAACCCGATTTCGCCGACCTCGTGACCGGCGGGTGCAAGGGCCGCACCAGCCGCGACCAGGTCACGTTCTATCGCAATGTCGGAAACCAGGGGCTGCAGTTCTCGTCGGTCGGCGGCTTCGTCTACGCGCAGGCGCGCAAAACCGGCCAAGGCCGGGAAATTCCGACCGATTGGTTTTTGCAAGACATCCGCGATTAATCCGCCAGGCTCCAGACCACCCGCACCCGCACCGACAGCGTCATCTCGCCGGCCTCGACCGGCACCGGCGCGGCCGCTGCGGACGCCACCATGGCGCGCGCCATCGGACGGGGCGACGGCACGCTCTCTTCGGTGAGGCTCATGACCTTGCCCAGCGTGAAGCCGGCGGCCTGCGCGTAAAGATCGGCCTTGTCCTTGGCGTCGGCGACCGCCTTGCGCCGCGCTTCGTCGAGCAGGCCATCCTGGTTGGACACAATGAACGCGATGCCGTCGATGCGGTTCGCGCCTGCGATCGTAACCTTGTCGAGCAGATCGCCGAGCTTGCTCAGATCGCGCACCCGCAGCGTGATCTCGTTGGCGGCCGTGTAGCCGATGATGCGCGGCCGATCGGTGGCGCTGGGCTTGTCGGGACGATAGTAGCGCGCCTCGAGCGAGAGGCCGCTGGTCCGCACATCCTTGGGCTCGACGCCGGACGTGCGAATCGCGTCGGTCACCTTGGCGAGCGCCGCGCTATTGGCCTTGAGCGCTGCGGCTGCCGTCTCGCTCTCGGTGACGACCCCGGTCGACACCAGCGCCGCGTCGGGAATCGCATGCGTCTCGGCATTGCCCGCAATGGTCAGGGTGCGGGCCGGAGCCGTTTGCGCGCTTGCCGGCGATATCGAAAGAGAAAGAGCTGCGGCCAGCGCCAGCCATGCGCTCGACCGATGCACCGACGATGAATGCGGTTTCAATGAATGTTCGTTCAAGCGATGCATGTGGGGGCTCCCGTGATCCGGATCCAGCATCATGGGCCGGCCAAGACGGGAAAAATAGGGCGCCGGCGTCCGCAACGGCGGAGCTCGTGGGCGCATACTGCGGGTGCAATGCGGCAATCGCGATGCCAATTTGGTCTTTTTTGTGCCGCCGACGGTCATCGAGTTGTTGCGATCGCTCGCATAAAGCGGAGCAAACGGCCGGCGCCGAATTGAAGTCATAAGAGCAACAACAACATGAATGACGCATTCAGGCCTTATACAGAAACGATGACTAGTATATTCCACGGTTCGAATCTCCCTGCTGGAGATTCTCAACGACCACAACGGTACGAAGCTCGTCGTGCGCCAAGCACCTCGAGCACAAACCCCAAGCTCATGAAAACAAGTTCATGAAATCATGAAAAGGAGAAGGCTCATGGAGAAATTCAGGTTCGTCATCGCCGCGGCGGGCGTGCTCGCGATCGGCGGCGCGTATGTGACCGGATCGGCGCAAGCCGCGGTCCCAGGCGGCGCCAGCGCGATCCGGGCGGCAAGCGAGGGCGGCGCGATCACCGAGCAGGTGCAATTCCGCTTCGGCGGCTACGATTATTGCTGGGCCGACGACGGCTGGAGAGGCCCAGGCTGGTACTGGTGCGGCTACGCCCACCGGCCCGGCCTGGGGTGGGGCGGTCCAGTCGGTTGGCACAACTGGCGCTGGACGGGCGATCGCGACGATTTCCGCGAGCATCGGGACTTCCGCGACCACGACGACCGGTTCCGTGGCCGCGACGACCGGGGTCGTGACCACGACCGTGACCACGACCGGCGCTAATAAGCCGACGAAGGTAGACCCCGCCACGACGAACGAACACCCCTTCAATGGGGTGTTCGGATTCGTGGCGGGCGCACCGCACGTCGCGAGTGCGCTGCCATTCGCGGGCGGCTCCGCCATGATGGTCGCCGTGGCCTGGGGCATTTGGCCACCGCCTATGCGTCGACCAGCAACGGCTACCGCCTGACGGCCGACGGCACAATCATGGCGGCAAAATACGTGCTGGAGCATGCGCCCGCGGCCGGTTACACCACGCCCAGCCTGCTGATGGGCGCACGCTGCGTGGAAAAATTGCCGGGATCGAGCGCCATCCGCGTGGATTAGTGCCAGGGCGAGAGAAGGTGCTATGGTCCTTGGCTGGCACAGGAGCAATCGATGGCTGCAGATTCGAAGAATTCGCGCTCGCAATCGCGTTTGGAGAAGGCGGCCCGAGAAGACGACAAGGTACGGGTGCACTACGAGGTCGAGGCGAGGACTATTGCCGAGAAAACAGCCCGCCTGCGCGCCCTTCGCTTAGCCAAGGAAGCGGCGGACAAAATCGCCGCCGACCGGATGCCGGTCAGTCCGAAGAAGGTCAAGGCGGTCAAGAAACGGCCCAGCACCGGTGAGTCTTTGTCCGAATGGCTGGCGGATCAGGACAAGATGGGCCGCCGCGGCTAGAGCCTTTTTCGAGAGCTGCTCTTGCAAAAGGCGGGGGTTGGAATCCGCTTTTCCGTCCGAAAATGCGACAAGGCCAAAATTCCAGAGCGGTTTCAAAACCGCTCCGAGCGGCCTGCCCGCTGTCGCTAGCCGCGCCGGTCCGGTGCGTCGCAACTCTTGCATTTGAACTCGGGCGGTGCCTGGCCGGGCTCCACCATCACGGACGCAAATTCCCCGCAGCGGCCGCATTGCCGCACCAGCTTCGTGGGCAGCTTCACGATCGGTTTGGTCGCCGCCGCCAGCGCCTGGTTGGCCTGCGCCCGCAGCTCTGCCTTGGTCAGCGCCGGCGCGCGCTGCCGCGCCCTCGGGGGCGGAGCCATCACGGTGGGGGCGGGCTGCGCATCCTCCGTCTTGCCCCCGCTCGGCTTGTCTTTGCCCTGTTCTGTCATTCTCGCATCCTCTTTGTGCACCATCGGGGCTGATCCTGCTCTCCCCGTGGCGTCATTGCCGCGCGCGGTGTGATGGCAAGCGCGCGGTGTGCGATCGACACACGCGACGCCCTATTGCAGGTGGAGCGATAGCGCATGAGCGCCCACCTGCGCAAATGCCGGCGCTTTCGTGGCCCAGGGACCTCGATGCGCGAGCGTAAAATGACAGCGCCTATTTTCCGAACAACTTATCGGTGGCGGTAATCAAACCTATGGTTGGATTGGCCGCGCAATAGGTCGCCAATTTCTTCGCGTTGGCCTCGAATTTATCCGTATCGAAGATTGGCGGATCATCCTCTTCCCGATAGTATCCATCCAGCCAAGCTAGAATGATGCCGATCTCGCTCTTGTGGCTTTCCAAGAACTGCTTGCAGGTGGTCGTCGAGAAATCAATCTTTTCGGCACGGAGCGGATTGCCGGAGAGAAGCCAGCAACCGACCAGCAAAGCAGCGAAAGTTTTCATGCAGAACTTCCTGTTGAGCGCAACTTGGCGCGATTATATCCCAATGTGGCGGTGGGTTCACCGGGGAAAGAGCAGCCCAACGATGTTTGGGGCCGATGCGCGTACTGAAGTCGAGCGTGTATAGAATCGAACCCCAATTCTTGTCGACCCCTGAAAATCCGTTCTGCGGCGCCGCTCGTCATCGGGGCGGGCCGGCCGCGCAGAGCATTCTTTAGGAAAAAGTCGGCGACGATCTCTGCTGGTCCGGCGGGGCGGGGTCGACCGCCGTCTTCGGGATGTAATCGCGCAATTGGCACACCTGCATGCCCCGGCCGGAGGCCCCTCCGCCGCCAGGGCGCGATCCCGGATAGCACATCCCGATCACATCCGGAATGGCATATCGATTGCCGATTTTGATTGCGCTATACTGGGCCTATCCCCCTTGCTGCGAGGCACACCATGAACACCGACCGCCGACAGCTTTTCGCTTTCATCGCCGCAGCCGTTGCGGCGCCCTCGCTGGCGCATGCACAATCGCCCGGCATGAGCCGCGTCACCGCCTTTGCATTCTCCTTCGCCGGGCTCGACGGCGGCGATATCCGATTGTCGGAATACGCCGGCAAGCCCATCCTGGTGGTCAACACCGCCTCGCTCTGCGGTTACACGCCGCAATTTACCGGTCTGCAGCAGCTGTGGACGCGCTACCACGACCGCGGGCTGATGATCGTGGGCGTGCCGTCCAATGATTTTGGCGCCCAGGAGCCCGGCACCCCGATCGACATCATGAAGACCGCGCACGACGAATATGGTGTCACCTTTCCGCTGGCCGCCAAGGCTGAGGTCAAAGGCCGCAACGCGCATCCGTTCTACAAATGGGCCGCGGTCGAGCGCCCGGTCGAGACGCCGCATTGGAACTTTCACAAATACCTGGTCGGGCGCGATGGCCATATCGCGGCCGTGTTCCCGACCGAAGTCGAGCCGATGGATGCGCGCGTCATCGATGCGGTCGTGAAAGAGCTCGATCGCGTCGAATAACTGCGTGCCCCACTGCCCCTCGCGGACCAGCGGTGGGGGCAGAGCATGCGTTGACAAGCTGACATGCCAACCGCCTACTACCGTTCGTCCCAACCTCATCGTATGATGCATGTCCAATAAGGGAGGATTTCGAATGGGTGCTCAAACGAAACTGCCGTCTGATATCGAAGGCTTGGCCAAGATGGTGCCGCCGTTCTCACGGCGTGGCTTCATGACGAGCTCGGCCGCCGCGGCGGCCGGCTATACGCTCCTCGCCGGTCCGGTGCGCGCCGACGCCATCAAGACCGATACCAATGGCCTCACGGTCGGC
>DASZKX010000288.1:0-36610 GCA_035552735.1 Xanthobacteraceae bacterium | reverse complement strand
TTTACAACCCTAAGGCCTTCATCATCCACGCGGCATGGCTGGATCAGGCTTGCGCCCATTGTCCAATATTCCCCACTGCTGCCTCCCGTAGGAGTCTGGGCCGTGTCTCAGTCCCAGTGAGGCTGATCATCCTCTCAGACCAGCTACTGATCGTCGCCTTGGTGAGCCGTTACCTCACCAACTAGCTAATCAGACGCGGGCCGATCCTCTGGCGATAAATCTTTCTCCTTGCGGACTTATCCGGTATTAGCCCAAGTTTCCCTGGGTTGTTCCGAACCAAAGGGTACGTTCCCACGTGTTACTCTCCCGTCTGCCGCTCCCCTCCATCAAGCGAGCCCAAATCTCGAAACAACTTGGCTCGCTTGATCTCGAAAGCGTCTTCTTCAAGCGAGCTTGCGCTCACCCGAGAAAACCGCTCCGCAACCTTCAAGCTCGCTTGAAGGAGGGGCGCTCGACTTGCATGTGTTAAGCCTGCCGCCAGCGTTCGCTCTGAGCCAGGATCAAACTCTCAAGTTTGGATGAGAACTTTACCCGGCTGATCACAACGTTTGACGAGGTCCGACACTTTTTCCATGCGCGCACGTGCACACTTCAAGCTCTGCACTTGAAGCCCGCATGCCGCCTGCACAAAAACAGTGTACGACCTAGAAACGTAAGACCGCCGAAGTCTCTTCCGGCCACTCCCTCTTGAAGGCCTTTCGACCTTCTCAAGAAAGCAGCCCGCAGGGACTCCGCCGTCCACGTTTCTCTTTCTTCCGATTCACATGTCAAACAGCCCGGGACCCTAGCTGATCCCTCTCTCCGGCAAGCCGGAGAGCCGTCGAAGCTTCCAGCTTCCGATGAGCATCGGAAGCTTTGGTCACCGAATATCAGTGAGGTGCTTCACAGGCGCGACATCGCGCCGAGAGCGGACGACGCGCCGTATGGGTTTTATATAGTCTTGCGGTGGGTGGGCTGTCAACACTTAATCAACCCGAAACCCGCAGCCACAAAATCGCCGCCCCGCTCGAGCCTGATGGCGACGCGGCAAGATTCCCCTCGCGGCGCACCGGTATATAGCCGTGATGGCGGGAGGCCGAAAGGTGCGGAATGCGGGGAAACACCGGAAACGTGTGCGAGGTGCAGGTCACGCCGCACTGCGGCCACATTCCTCGGCCGTTCTTTGCGTTCTGGTGGGAGGTGTCAGTTCGGGGGTATCTGCGCCAGGGTCGCATCAACTGTGACCCGTCCGGCGTTCCCGAAATCGGCTGAAAACAATCGGCTCAGATGATCTGCAGATGACGGTCTGCGGGTGATGGTCTGCAAGTGACGGTCCGCAAATGACGGTCGGCAACTGAGGATCGGCTGAGGCGATTGCAGTGACGGGCGGGCTCGGTCCTTCAAGACGGATCGTACAGACCATGGCTTCGAGGCCGCGGTCTGAAGTCGGGGGCAGGCCGTCCGGCCGCGTTTGGCGCCTTACGTGTTGTTGCGGCAGTCCGCTCGCGTTCGCGGGGCGGCGGGGACATCAGTCTTGGAACACGGCAAGCGGCGCGGCATCTACCGGAATTTCGACGCCGAGCGCTTGGATCTCGGCAATGAGCCGCCGCTGTCCGTGGACGGCGAGACGCATGGCGCGATCGACCGCCGCCGGGTCTCGGTGCAGTGGTTCAGCGGCACCATCCTGACCGGTCTTTGCGGCGCTGCTCTCATGGGCGGCGCCGTTTTCGCAGCGCTCGACGGGCAGACCAATTTCGCCACCGTGCCGGAGCGGGTCGAGGTCGCGTTGCGCGGCGCGGTCGGCAATCTGGCAGATCACATCGCCTCGCTGCGCAAGGGCAATCGGCTGCCGCCGGCCGGCGAGACCAACACCCACCGCCAGGTCATTCGGGTCAGCACCACGACCCATGTGGGCAACCGCGAGCTCGTCCGGGTACGTCCCTTCGTGCGGGTGGCCGGCAACCTCGCGATGTCGCTGACCGAGCTGTCGGCCAACATCCCGCCCTTCAACCCGCAGAAGATGCTGGCGGAGGCTGAATCGCCCGGTGGCGCCGCGGCGACCGACGACCCCGGCGCCGAGCCGGAAGCGGAAGTGTCCTTCGTGACGCGCGATCTCGCCCCTGTGCTGCCGAAGGCCAAGCTGGCGGCGGTGCTGGCCATGGACGAGGTGGTGATGGGGGTGCGCGACGCCGCCATCCGGGTGGGCGCCACGGGCTCACTGGCGCCCGACGGGCAAGCCAACGTCACGTTGGCCTACGCGGCCGAAGGGGTGCCCAACCCCTATGCGGGCTTCGAGACCCGCATCGCGCCGGAAAACATCACCCTGTTGCCGAAAACCGCCGCGCAAACCACCGGCGGCAATCCCTGGAGCGAGCGAACCATTACGCTGAGGAAGGGCGAGACCGTCGGCTCGGTGCTGCGCGATCTCGGCACCCGACCCGAGGATATCAAGGACGTCACCACGGCGCTCGGCCCGCGCGGCCGCGACGGCGGCGTCAAGGAGGGCCAGAAGCTGCGCATTCTGCTGGATCCGAGCGACCCCAAGCGGCTGCGGCCGTTGCGGGTCGTGGTCGCCAGCGACAGCGGCGTCGACACCATCGTGGCATTGTCGGACACCGGCAAATACGTTTCGATCGAC
Source organism: Xanthobacteraceae bacterium (assembly GCA_035552735.1). Taxonomy (GTDB): domain Bacteria; phylum Pseudomonadota; class Alphaproteobacteria; order Rhizobiales; family Xanthobacteraceae; genus VAZQ01. The sequence goes on along the minus strand of DASZKX010000288.1, from coordinate 33,993 downwards.
GCGCAGGCGGCCGACACCGAAATGGCGCAGGCGGCGGACAGTGAAGTCGACGACGGCACCGGCGTGCGACTCTACCAGAGCATCTACGAGACCGCCTTGCGCAGCCAGGTCCCGCGCCCGGTGATCGAGGATCTCATCCGAGTCTATTCCTACGACGTCGACTTCCAACGCAAGGTTCAGCCCGGGGATTCGCTCGAGCTCCTGTTCGCCGGCGAGGACGACAGCAGCAACGAGAAGGCCGACATCCTCTTTGCCTCGCTCACCACAGCCGGCGAAACAAAAAAATATTATCGCTATCAGTCGCCCGACGACAATATCGTCGACTACTACGACGAGACCGGCAAGAGCGCCAAGAAGTTCCTGGTGCGCAAGCCGGTATCCGAGGGACTCGTCACCTCACCGTTCGGCGATCGCAAAGATCCGGTGGTGAACATCTTCAGGCTTCACACCGGGGTCGACTGGGGCACGCCGTTCGGGACGCCGATCTTCGCCTCGGGTAACGGCGAGATCGAGAAAATCGGCCCGGAAGGCGGCTACGGCAAGTACATCAAAATCCGTCATGCCAACGGCTACGAGACCGCCTACGGCCATATGTCGGCCTTTGCGCGCAATCTGGAGGAGGGCAGCCACGTCCGCCAAGGCCAGGTGATCGGCTATGTGGGATCGACCGGTCTCTCGACCGGCCCGCATGTGCATTACGAGATCATGATCAACGGCCGCTTCGTGGATCCGATGAAGGTCAGGCTGCCGCGCGGCCGCGTGCTGGAAGGCCCGGTGCTCACCAGCTTCGAGGAGCAGCGCGACAAGCTCGATCAGGTGCTGGCCCGCGCCACCCCGGCGGCGCGCGTCGCCCAGACGGCCTCAACCGACAAGTAGGCGTCCCCGCTTCCGCATCACTTCTGCCGGGACGATCTCATGGCAATTGTCAAGCCGCGGCGGCCAGCTTGCCGTTGAAGCTGATCCCCTGCTTGCCGGCCGAGACCACGACTTTCTCGCCGTCCTTCACGCGCCCCGACAGGATCATCTCGGCCAGCGGATCCTGCACGGATTTCTGGATCACGCGCTTGAGCGGGCGCGCCCCGTAGGCCGGATCCCAGCCCCTCTCGGCCAGCCAGTCGCGCGCCGAAGGCTCAAGCACGATCGTGATCTTGCGCTCCTCGAGCAGCTTGCCCAGGCGCCGCATCTGGATGTCGACGATCTTGCTCATCTCGTCGCGCTTGAGCCGGTGGAACAGGATGATCTCGTCGACCCGGTTGAGGAACTCGGGCCGGAAGCTCGCCCGCACCACCGCCATCACCTGGTCTCGCACCGCGTCGATGTGCTCGCCCTCTGGCTGAGCCACCAGGTACTCGGAGCCGAGATTGGAGGTCATCACGATCAGCGTGTTGCGGAAGTCGACCGTGCGGCCCTGCCCGTCGGTCAGCCGACCATCGTCGAGCACCTGCAGCAGAACGTTGAAGACGTCTGGATGCGCCTTCTCGATCTCGTCGAACAGCACCACCTGATAGGGCCGCCGCCGCACCGCCTCGGTCAAGGCGCCGCCTTCCTCGTAGCCCACATAGCCCGGCGGAGCCCCGATCAGGCGGGCGACCGAATGCTTCTCCATGTATTCCGACATGTCGAGGCGCACGAGCGCCTGCTCGTCGTCGAACAGGAATTCGGCGAGCGCCTTGGTGAGCTCGGTCTTGCCGACGCCCGTGGGCCCCAAGAACATGAACGAGCCGATCGGCCGGTTCGGGTCCTGCAGGCCCGCCCGCGCGCGGCGCACCGCGGTCGCCACCGCCTTGACGGCCTCGTCCTGGCCGATGATCCGCTTGGCCAGGCCCTGCTCCATGTGCAGAAGCTTTTCCTTCTCGCCTTCCAGCATCCGGTTGACCGGAATCCCGGTCCAGCGCGAGACCACCTGCGCGATGTGATCGGCGGTCACCGCTTCCTCCAGCACCACGCCCTTGCCTTCGTCGGCCTCGATGCTCTTGAGCTTCCTTTCGAGCTCGGGGATGCGGCCATAGGCCAACTCGCCGGCGCGCTGGTATTCGCCCTTGCGTTGCGCATTGGCGAGCTCGACCCGCAGCTGATCAAGCTCGGTCTTGGCCTTCTGGGCCCCCAGAAGCTTTTCCTTCTCGGATTTCCAGCGCGCGGTCAGATCGGCTGATCTCTTCTCCAGCGAGGCCAGCTCGGCTTCGAGGGCCTTCAGGCGCGCGCGCGAGCCCGGATCGTGCTCCTTCTTCAGGGCTTCCTGCTCGATCTTGAGACGAATGACCTCGCGATCGATGGAATCGAGCTCCTCGGGCTTGGAATCGACCTGCATCTTGAGGCGGGCCGCCGCTTCGTCGACGAGATCGATCGCCTTGTCGGGCAAGAAGCGGTCCGTGATGTAGCGGTTCGACAGCGTCGCCGCCGCCACGATCGCGCTGTCGGTGATGCGCACGCCGTGGTGCTGCTCGTATTTGTCCTTGAGACCGCGCAGGATCGAGATCGTATCCTCGACCGTGGGCTCGTTGACGAAGACCGGCTGGAAACGGCGGGCGAGCGCCGCGTCCTTCTCCACATGCTTCTTGTATTCGTCGAGCGTGGTGGCGCCGATGCAATGCAGCTCGCCGCGCGCCAGCGCCGGCTTGAGCAGGTTGGAGGCGTCCATCGCGCCGTCCGCCTTGCCGGCCCCGATCAGGGTGTGCATCTCGTCGATGAACAGGACGATGCCGCCTTCCGCCCCAATCACCTCCTGCAGCACGGCCTTGAGGCGTTCCTCGAACTCGCCGCGGTATTTGGCGCCCGCAATCAAGGCTCCGAGATCGAGCGCCAGCAGCTTCTTGTCGGCGAGGCTTTCCGGCACGTCGCCATTGACGATGCGCTGGGCGAGCCCTTCGACGATCGCGGTCTTGCCGACGCCGGGCTCCCCGATCAGGACCGGATTGTTCTTGGTGCGCCGCGAAAGCACCTGGATGGTACGGCGGATTTCCTCGTCCCGACCGATCACCGGGTCGATCTTGCCGTCGCGGGCGGCCTGGGTCAGGTCGCGGGCGTATTTCTTGAGCGCATCATAGGCGTTCTCGGCCGATGACGTGTCGGCGGTGCGGCCCTTGCGCAAAACCTCGATGGCGGCGTTGAGGTTCTGCGGCGAGACGCCGACGCGGGCGAGAATTTTCCCGGCCTCGTTGTCTTTGTCGAGCGCAAGCGCCAGCAGCAACCGCTCGACCGTGACGTAGCTGTCGCCGGCCTTCTGGGCCACCTTCTCGGCCTGATCGAACACGCGTGCGAGCGCGGGGGCGAGATAGACTTGGCCGGCGCCGCTGCCGGTCACTTTCGGGAGCGCGGCCAGCGCCTTTTCGACCCCCGCGAGCGCTTCACGCGAGCGACCGCCGGAGCGGTCGATGAGCCCCGCCGCCAGCCCTTCCGGGTCGTCCAGCAGCACCTTGAGCAGATGCTCGGGGGCGAATTGTTGATGGCCTTCGCGCAACGCCAGCGATTGCGCGGATTGAACGAATCCGCGGGCGCGGTCGGTGAATTTCTCAAAATCCATGGTGTTCGTTCCCTCGGCCTGCCTGACCGCCCCGAAGGCACGGAAAGGTCATCGTCATGGGGTGAATTCAGCGCGGGGTGGATTCAGCGCGGGGTGAATCCAGCTCGGCGGTGGACCCTTGCGGCATCCGCCGGTTTTCATGTGGTGGCGCCGCCGCGCGGACGGAAGAGGGGCCGGCAGAATTCCCGCAGCCCGAGACGGGATGCCAGCCTCCCCTCCCGGCGTTGCAGGGAGAGGCTTTTTCTGAGAATGACTGAACGGCTGTCGTCGAAGCCGAGCAACGGAACCGCCATGACCGCGGCCGCGAAAATCCAGTCGATCTACCGGTACCCGGTGAAGGGGTTGAGCCCCGAGCCGCTGCAGGGCGCGCGGCTCGCGGTGGGCGAGACCGTGCCGGGCGACCGCCTCTATGCCATCGAGAATGGGCCGTCCCGTTTCGACCCGGCTCTGCCGCGCTACCAGCCCAAGACGCACTATCTCATGCTGATGCGAAACGAGCGCCTGGCCACGCTCAAGACCCGCTACGACGCGGTCGGCCGAACCTTTATCGTCGCGCATGACGGGCGCGAGGCCGTCCGGGGTGACCTCGGCAGCCCGCGGGGCCGCGCCGCAATCGAGCGCTTCTTCGCGGGCTTCTGCGCGGACGAGCTGCGCGGGCCCCCGAAGGTGCTGCATGCGCCGGGTTTCAGCTTCTCGGACGTGGCCCGCAAGGTGGTGTCGATCATCAATCTGGCCTCGGTGGCGGCGCTGGAGGACGTGGTCGGGTCGGCGATCGACCCGTTACGATTTCGCGGCAATGTCTATGTGAGCGGCTGGCCGGCCTGGCACGAGCTCGACCTGGTCGGCCGGGAGATCACGATCGGCCCGCAGGCCCGCCTCAAGGTGGTCAAACGCATCGTCCGCTGTGCCGCCACCAATGTCGACCCTGATACCGGGGTTCGCGACCTCGCGATTCCGGACGCGCTGCAACGGACCTATGGTCATGCCGATTGCGGCATCTATGCCGAGGTGCTGAGAGCCGGCGAGATGGCGGTGGGAGATATGATCAAGAGTGGGGAGTGAGGAGTGAGGAGTGAACAGCGCCACCCACTCTCGTCCTTCACTCTCTCTTGTCCTTCGGCATCTTCACCCTGCTCAGCCGGAACACCGCCTGCTCGCCCAGCATGTTCCAGAACCACCATGGCGCGTTCAGCCGCAGCGGCGAGCCCCACGGATTGAGCGCCACCGCCTTTTCCATCTCGGCCCCGGCCGCCACGCACAGCTCGCGGAAATCCTTGATGGTGCAGAAGTGGATGTTGGGCGAATCGTACCACGCATAGGGCAGGTTGTCGGTCCGCGGCATGCGGCCGCGGAACATGACCTGCATGCGGATGCGCCAATGGCCGAAATTGGGGAAGGAGACGATGCCGCGCCGCCCGATGCGCAGCATGTGCTCGAGGACGACGCGCGGCTGACGGGTCGCCTGCAGGGTCTGCGACAGGATGACGTAGTCGAAGGCATCGTTGGGATAATCGGCGAGATCGGTATCGGCGTCGCCCTGAATGACGGCAAGCCCCTTGGCGACGCACTCGTTGACGCCTTCGCGCGACAGCTCGATGCCGCGCCCGTCGACGTTGCGGGTCTCGGCCAAGAGCCGCAGCAATTCGCCGTCGCCGCAACCGACGTCCAGGACCTTGGCGCCGTGCTCGACCATGTCGGCCACCACCACCAAGTCGACGCGCGCGCCGCCCGGCATGCGGGCGGCCTCCGCCATGGTGAGATCATGCTTGAGGCGCGAGAGCATCATCATGGCCGCACCATCATCGCCGCACCGTGGGCAGGCCGCGCGCCTTGGCGGCGCCATCTAGAAAGCCGCTCACGATAGCGAACAGCTCCGGCTCCTGCAGCAGGAACGCGTCATGCCCCTTGTCGGTGACGATCTCGGCGAACGAAACCCGCGCGCCGCCGGCATTGAGAGCGTGCACGATGGCGCGCGAATCCGAGGTCGGAAACAGCCAGTCGGAGGTGAACGAGATCACGCAGAAGCGGGTCGGCGTGTTCTTGAAGGCGCTCGCCAGCACGCCGTCGAAGTCCGCCGCGAGATCGAAATAATCCATGGCGCGGGTGAGATACAAATAGGAATTGGCGTCGAACCGCTCCACGAAGCTGATGCCTTGATGGCGCAGATAGCTCTCGACCTGGAAATCGGCGTCGAACGTGAAGGTCGGATTGTTGCGGTCCTGGAAGCGGCGGCCGAATTTGCGGTGCAGCGCGGCGTCCGAAAGATAGGTGATGTGCGCGCCCATGCGGGCGACCGCCAATCCGCGCCGCGGGTTGGTGCCGGCCGCGAAATAGCGTCCGCCGCGCCATTCCGGATCCGCCATCACGGCCTGGCGGCCGACCTCGTGAAACGCAATGTTCTGCGCCGAGTGGCGGGTGGCGGTGGCAAGCGGCAGGGCCGAATAGACGCGCTCCGGATAGCTCGAGGCCCATTGCAGGACCTGCATGCCGCCCATCGAGCCGCCCGCGACGGAGAACAGCGAGTCGATGCCGAGATGATCGAGCAGCATGGCCTGGGCGCGCACCATGTCGCGCACCGTGATCATCGGAAAATCCACGCCCCAGGGCTGACCGGTCCGCGGATTGGTCGAGGCCGGGCCGGTCGTGCCCATGCAGGCACCCAGCACGTTGGAGCAAATTACGAAATAGCGATCGGTATCGATCGGCCGGCCGGGGCCCACCATGGTCTCCCACCAGCCGGGCTTGCCGGTGACCGGATGAAGGTTGGCGACATGCTGGTCGGCGGTCAGCGCGTGGCACGCCAAGATGGCGTTGCTGCGCTCCGCATTGAGCGTGCCATAGGTCTGGTAGGCGATCTGGAACGGGGCAAGCTCCACGCCGGCATCGAGCTTGAGCGGCTGATCGGCGCCGAATTTTACCACCAGCGAACGCGGATCGTCGGCCTCGCGCGCGCGATCGGCTCGCTCGCGTTCAACCGTGCCAAATGTAGCGCCCACTTCGGCCATGGCCATCTTCTCACTCCGCGCCGGCACGGCGGAATCGCTACCGATGGCGGAAACCGGCAAAAAGACAGGCAGCAGGAACGGCTTAGATAGGCCCCCGGCCGCCGCTGTCAACGTTTTCTTTGCTTTCGCATCGCCCGGCTCCTATCAATGGCGGCAGCCGATCCGCGGGCTCCGACCAAAGCACCATGGCGAAATCACCCCGTTCCGACGCGTCCTCGCTCGCGGATTTGCGACGCGAGATCGACCGCCTCGACGCGGCTATGCACGGTCTCCTGATCGAGCGCAGCGAGATCATCAATCGCCTGATCAAGGTGAAGAAGACGGAGGAGAAGGGTTCCGCATTTCGCCCCGCGCGCGAGGCCGACATGATGCGGCGGCTGGTCGATCGCCACAAAGGCATCCTGCCGCTCGATACCGTGGAGAGCATCTGGCGCGTCATCATCGCGACCTTCACCTATGTGCAGGCGCCGTTCTCGGTCCATGCCGACCTGTCGGCGGGCGCGGCGGAAATGCGCGATTCCACCCGCTTTCATTTCGGCTTCACGGTGCCGTTCGTCGCCCATATGGGGGCCTCCGCGGTGGTGGCCGCGGTATCGGATTCCACCGGCGATCTCGGCCTGGTGCCGGCCTTGGCGATGCCCGGTGCCGGCGCCTGGTGGAACGCGCTCGAGTTCGACAGCGCGCCCAAGATCATCGCTCGCCTGCCGTTCGTGGAGCGCGACGACCACCCGGCCGCGCTGCCGGTGTTCGTGTTCTCGCGCATCGCCGACGACGCCATGGTGACCGAGGTCGAGGTCTGGAGCATGCGGGTCGCGGGCTGGAGCGCGACCGCGGCCGGGGCGCTGGCCCCGCTCGCCGAGGTGGTGGCGGCGCCCGACCAGGCCTTCGATGGGGCGGCGCTGCTGATCTCGGTGCCACAGGGCGGCAGCATCGCGGCCATCACGGATGCGCTGATCAAGGCCGGCGCCTCGGTGCGGGCTTCGGCGCTGGTCGGCAGCCACGCCACCCGCTACCGGGTCTCGGCCGGCGGCGCGCGGCCGGTCGCCACCGGTCGCTGAGGGGTTTCCACTTTTCCCGGAAATGCTCTACTGGATTGGGCACTGAGCATCCCCGTTGTCATGGCCGGACATAGCCCGCGAAGACGGGCGTAAACGCCCTAATGTTCCGGCCATCTCGGTGAGGATGGCACAGTGCTCAACGATCGAGATCGCCGGGACAAGCTCGGCGATGGACACTGAACGCAACGGCTCTCATCAGTACCACCCCATGTCGATGCAGCGTCCTCAACCCCGTCCCGGCGTGCTGGCCATCGATCCCTATGTGCCGGGCAAAAGCGCCGCGCCCGGCGTCAGCCGGGTGTTCAAGCTGTCCTCCAACGAGACGCCGCTCGGCCCGAGCCCCAGCGCCATCGCGGCCTATCGGGCGGTCGCCGACCGGCTGGCCGATTATCCGGACGGGGCCGCCAGCGCATTGCGGGAAGCCATCGGGCGCGCCTTCGGGCTCGATCCCAATCGCATCGTCTGCGGCGCCGGCTCGGATGATTTGCTCAATCTCCTCGCCGATGCGTATCTGGTCGACGGCGACGAGGCGATCTACACGACCCACGGATTCCTGGTCTATCCGATCGCCACGCTTGGTTCAGGCGCCAAGCCGATCGTGGCGGCGGAGAAGAACCACACCGCCGACGTCGACGCCATTCTGGCGGCGCTGAGCGCGCGCACCAAGATCGTCTTTCTCGCCAATCCGAATAATCCGACCGGCACCTACGTGCCGTTCGACGAGATCAAGCGGCTGCATCGCGGGCTACCGCCAAATGTGCTGCTCGTGCTCGACGCCGCCTATGCGGAATATGTGCGCCGCAACGATTACGAATCCGGAATCGAGCTGGTCGCCACCTCCGACAACGTGGTCATGTGCCGTACGTTCTCGAAAATATACGGGCTCGCGGCGCTGCGGCTCGGCTGGATGTATGGGCCGGCGCATGTGGTCGACGCCATCAACCGCATCCGCGGACCGTTCAACGTGAACGCGGCCGCCATGGCGGCCGGCATCGCGGCCATCGAGGACGGCGCCCATATCGAGACCGCGCGCGCGCACAATGACAAGTGGCTGGCCTGGCTCATCGAGGAAATCCGCAAGCTCGGGCTCGTGGTGACCCCGAGCGTGGCCAATTTCGTGCTCATCCATTTCCCGGAGACCCCGGGCCGTACGGCCGCGGAGGCCGACGCCTTTCTGAGCAAGCGCGGTCTCATCCTGCGGCGGGTCGCCGCCTATCACTTGCCCAACGCGCTGCGCATGACGGTCGGCAGCGAGGAGGCGAACCGGCTGGTGGTGGCTGCACTGGCCGCGTTCATCGGACGGCCGGCGTGACCGTCACCGAGCCGCTTTTCAACCGCCTCGCGCTCATCGGTGTCGGTCTCATCGGCTCCTCGATCGCGCGCGCGGCCCGCGCCCAGGGTGTGGTGCGCTCGATCGTGGCCACGGCCCGCTCCGCGTCGACGCGCGCGCGCGTCGCCGCGCTCGGCCTCGCCGATCAGGTGGTGGAGAGCAACGCCGCGGCGGTGGCGGGCGCCGATCTGGTCATCGTCTCGATCCCGGTCGGCCAGAGCGGCGCGGTCGCAAAGGAGATCGGCTCTCATCTCGAGCCGGGCGCGATCGTCTCCGACGTCGGCTCGGTCAAGGCCGCGGTGCTGCGCGATATGGCGCCGCATATTCCGCCGGGCGTGCACTTCGTGCCCGCGCATCCGGTCGCCGGCACCGAATATTCCGGGCCGGACGCCGGCTTCGCCGAGCTGTTCGTGAACCGCTGGTGCATCCTGACGCCGCCCGAGAATGCGGACCAAGCCGCGGTCGAACGGCTCACCGCCTTCTGGAGCGCGCTCGGGGCCAATGTCGAGATCATGACGGCCGCGCATCACGACCTGGTACTGGCGGTGACGAGCCATCTCCCACATCTCATCGCCTATACGATCGTCGGCACCGCGGATGAATTCGCGCAAGTGACGCGTTCGGAGGTACTGCAGTTCTCGGCCGGCGGCTTTCGCGATTTCACCCGCATCGCGGCGTCCGATCCGACCATGTGGCGCGACGTCTTCCTGGCCAACAAGGATGCGGTGCTGGAGATGCTCGGCCGCTTCAACGAGGACATCGCGGGGCTCACCCGCGCGATCCGGCGCGGCGATGGCGATGCCCTGTTCGCGCATTTCACCCGCACCCGCGCCATCCGCAAGGGCATCGTGGCGGTCGGCCAGGATTCGCCCGCGCCCGACTTCGGCCGCCCGCATCCGGAGCTGCCGCCCGAGCCGCTGCCGCGGCCCTATGCGGGGGACGAGCAGTGACCCGACCGGTCATTGCGCTCAGAACAGCGGCGGCGCCCGGCCGAGGCTGAAGGGTCCGAGCCGGATCTCGCCGTCGTCGAAACGCAGCGGCACCGAGACGGCCGGCCTGCCTTCGAGCGTGGTGTTCTGTCCGACCGCGCCGAGTCCCGCCACGATGCCGGGGGCGGCATTCTGCCGCGCGATCGCGCCCAGGCCCGGCAGCATGCGATCGAGCGCGTCGAACGCGGAACCGATCTGGCCCTGCGAGACCATATCGTTGATGCCGAGGCCCTGCAGCACCTTGGCGAGCCCGACGATGGTCACCTGCATCTGGCCGTTGAGGCCGCCGCGCGGCGTGAGGCTGAGCGTGCCTTCGCCGACCGCGATGACGTCGCCCTGCTGCAGGCGCGCCTTGCTGATCGTGAGGCTGCCGCCGCGCTCCTGCCATTCCTTGAACAGAACGGGCCACGGCTTGGGGGCGATACCGGCGACTCCGTTCAGCACGCCGGTGATGTCGGCATCGAGCGGCGCAGCCAGGATCGGATGCAGCGCCGGAGCGGATGCGGCCACCAGTTGCAAGGCCAGATCGACGGCGGGATTGTCGGCCGGAGAGCCCGCCACCCGGCGGCCATGCAGCTCGACGTGTCCGGCCTGGAAGACGGCGGGATTGCTGCTGCCATCGGCGCGATCGACGCGCGGGTCCTCGCCCACGATCGAGACCCGCTCCAGACCGCTAAGCGAAGCCCGCGCGCTGGCCTGGGCGAGCCGCCAATGGGCGAGGAAGCTCGCCGGCTTGCCGGGCTCGCCGAGCGCAAGCGGTCCGGCAAATTCGCCGATCACCAGGGCGGGCTCGTAGACCTGCCACGCCACCAGGGCATCCGCGGCCTTGAGCGAGAACGGGGGCCCCATGTCGGACAGCTGCGCGCTCGGATCCGAGCAGCGCACCTCGATGCGGAACGGAAAGCCAGCGATCGACGGCGTGCCGCAGTCGAAAACGCGGCCTTGCCGCGCCTCGCGCGCCCGCCACGCGTCGATCGCGTCCGGAGCCCGTGCCGCGATATAGAACCAGCCCCCTGTCCACAGCGCGGCCAGGATGACCACCAGGGAAAACGGCACGAACAGCAACCAGCGCCGCCGGCGCGAGGCATTGGCGGAACTACGCATGGGCGACGCTCCCTGGAGCTCGGATGATCTTCACAAGCGGCCGATTGCGGCGTTTCCAAGTCACCCGCGATCCGCTAGTCCGACAACCATGATGGGCGGCGTTGCGGGACGTCAAATCGATGTTCAGGTCGCCTGCTCGTGCTCCAGAAGCATTTTTGCGACTGTCGCATTTCGGACGGAAAACCGGATTCCACTTTTCCTGAAAATGCTCTAATCGATAACTGGACTATCGCGCTCGTGGGAGCAGATAGGCTGGAGAATAATGGGCCGGAACGTGCCGGGGACATCGGCCCGAAGCGGCCGGACCCGATCGCCTGTTTTCCGCCATGGACCCCGACCTCGAACACGCCGCCGAAGACCTTTGGGTGTTCGGCTATGGCTCGCTCATGTGGCGGCCCGGCTTCGATTTCCGCGAGCGCGTCGAGGCACGCCTGACCGGCGCGCACCGGGCGCTGTGCGTATATTCGTTCGTTCACCGCGGTACGCCGGAGCGGCCCGGCCTGGTGCTCGGGCTCGACCGCGGCGGCGCCTGCCAGGGCATTGCATTTCGGGTCGCATCCGTCGACCGCACCAAGACGATCGCCTATTTGCGGACGCGCGAGCAGGCGACCGGCGTCTATCGCGAAAGCGTGCGCCGCGTCTCGCTCAAGGGCGCGCCTGGTTCGCTCAAGGGCGAGCCGGGCCGCCAGGTTCGGGCGCTGTGCTACGTGGTCGACCGCAGCCATGTCCAATATGCCGGCCGCCTGCCGCTGACCGAGCAACTGCACTACATCCGCCAGGGTCATGGGCAATCAGGCCCCAACCGCGACTATGTGCTGGCGACCGTCACCGCCATGGAAGCGCTCGGCCTGCGTGAATCAGAGCTGCACTTGTTGGCCGAGCGGCTGAAGGGGACGCACGAAGGCGCGAGTTGAGCAGACGGGCTGCGGCTGGCGCGGTTTCACACAGACCGGAAACGGAAATCGCTCGAGCTTTTTTGCGTTGTCGCATCTTCGGACGGAAAACCGGATTTCGCCACCGCTTTCGCGAGGGCGGGCATTTTCCTGAAAATGCTTATCTACAGACGCGCGCCTGGCCGGTCGGTTGCCGGCGGGTCACCCGATCGATCGTGGTGCGGGGGACGGTGCGTTGCGCCGAGTTGGCCTTCGCCCTCCCGGATCAGCCGCGCGGTCGCGGTTTCGATCGCCTGCTGCAGCTGCTCGAAGAAGACCTGCTTGTCGAGCCCGGGTGCGATCGGATCGAGGAACTCCGCCACGATCGTACCGGGATAGCGCCGGATCGAGCGCCGCGGCCAGAACAGGCCGGAATTGAGCGCAATCGGCAGGCACGCGACCCCGCTCTCGGCATAGAGATGCACGACGCCGTATTTGTATTTGGGCTCGGCGCCGGGCGGCCGCCGCGTGCCTTCCGGAAAGATGACGATTTGGCGGTTGCGCGCGAGCTCGATGCGGGCGCGGGCGCTGATGGCGGCGAGCGCCTGCGAACGCGCGCCGCGATCGACCGGGATCATCTGCGCCTTGCCGGCCAGCCAGCCGAAGAACGGCAACCACATCAATTCGCGCTTGAGGATGAAGGCCGGATCGGCGAACAGCGGCACCAGCGCGAACGTCTCCCAAAGCGACTGGTGCTTGGAGGCGACCAGCAAAGCACCCGGCGGAATTTTCTCCAGGCCGCGCAGCTCGACCGTGATGCCGCAAACCGTCCGCAGCAGCCAATTGTTGCTGCGGGCCCAGAACCGCACCACCTCCAGTATGGCGCGCCGGGGCATCACCAGAGTCGGCAGCGCCAGGCACATGAGCGCGATCATGTTCAGATAGAACAGGACGTTGAACAGAATGGAGCGGATGATCACGCGCACGATGGGACCTGGAGCATCAGCCTGATCCGGCGCCATGACCGTCGGTCGGCGGCCGCGGGAAAATGGGCTGTCAATTCTTGCATTGTCGCGTTCCGGCCGGAGACCCGGGCACTACTATTCTCAAGAATAATCTACCCGATGCGGCTCTCGGATTGGGGCTGCGGGAGGGTCGCTCGAACGGACGCGCGCGGCGGCGCCGCGTCCGCGCGCGCCGTGGAGGCCGGATCGAGCCGGATGCGCATGCGGGCGACCACGTATTTCAGATATTCGGACAGCATCAGCTTCATGGTGGCGCCGTGCGTCCACCAAGGTTCGGCATGCAGCTTTTCGGCGATCACCGGGAACGGAAGCAAAGCGACGTCCGGGAGCTGATGGGCGATCTCGGCGATCGCGCGCGGCATATGGTAGTTCGAGGTGACCACGATGAGGGAGCGGAAGCCGCGACTCTCGGCCCAATGCTTGGTTTCGATGGCGTTGCCGAGCGTGTTGAGCGAACGATCGAAATCGACGCAACAGCTGACCATGCGGCCATATTCGGGGTTGAGGCGCGATATCTCGCCGGACGTGGTCGCGCGGTTGACGCCGCTGATCAACAGGCGCTTGCCGCGGCCGGCGGCGAGGAGCTCGATCGCGTCGGCGATGCGCGAGGCGCCGCCGGTGAGCACCACGATCCCGTCCGCATCGCGTTGCAGCACGATCTCGTCGGCCGGCAGGCTCCACAGGAACCAGCCAAAGCCGGCCACCAGGGACAGCGCCGCGATCGCGCAGAACGCGATCACGGAGCGCCCCATGCGCCGCAGCAACGGGCGTGCGGGGGGCCCCGATGGCTCCAGCCGACGCCCCGTGCTGCCGCCATCGGTCTTTGATTGGACCCTCGGCATCGATCCTTCCATCCCGGTAAATCATAGCCCAAAATTCGGCATCGTGGTGGCAATGTGGGCCGTCACTGAACGGACTCGAGCGTACGGTTGACGGTGTGGCGCGAGGTTGCCGCGGTCACCAGGGCGGTCAACACGATCTGCGCCATCACCGCCGCGTAGCCGGCGAGCCCGATCGAGAAAGTGCCAAACAGGGCGGCGAGCTGCGCGCCGGCCGCGCTGCGCAGAAGCCAGCCGTTGGCGAAATCGATGAACACGAACAGCAGGAGGGCGAGGCCGCCCCCGATCGCCCCCCCTTTGAGTCCGAGCAGCATGAAATGGCGCTGGAAGTGCCCGGCGATGAAGCTGTTCTTGGCGCCGATGAAATGCAGCACCTCGATGACCTGCCGGTTGGTCGCCATCACGCCGCGGGTCGCAAACGTCACCGACAATACGGTCGCCATCATCACCAGCGCGAGCACGCCGGTGGCCCCCGCCACGATCGTGCGGGTCATGACGCGCATGTGGTCGACGAATTCGCGGTGGTCGTCGAGACTCGCCGGCGGGACCTGCTCGGCGAGCGCGCCGCGGAGCTTTTCGAGATCGGGCGACCCGCCCGGAGCGATCACGACCGCGACGATGCGAGGGACCGGCAGCTCGTCGAGCGTCAATCCGCCCAGCCATGGCTGCAGCAATTGCGTGGATTGCTGCTTGGTATAGGGCCGGACCGAGGCGATACCGGATACCGCGCCCGTGATGGCGGCGGCCTTGGCGATATCGGCCTCGATGTCGCGGCCCGCCACCGGGCGAACCTGGATCGTGACCTCGCGCGCCAGGTCGGCCTGCCAATCGCCCGCCGCCGCCCGCAACAGCATCACGGCGCCGATGGTGATCGAGGCCAGAAAGGTCATGATGGCGATGACCGCGATCAGGGCGTGCCCCGCGATGGTCGCTTTCGGCACGATCGACGCCTCGAAGCGCGGCAGCGGCAGCTCGGCGGCGGCGCGCTCGCCCGGATCGGGCCCATCCGCCCCGATGTCGGTATCAATCATAGACATGCAGTCGACCTTCGTGCAGCACGAGCCGGCGGGCGTCGTACTGATCCATCAGCGCGATATCGTGCGTGGCCAGCAGCACCGAGGTGCCCGATTTGTTGAGCTCGATGAACAGCCGCAGCAGGCGTTGTGCATGATTGGGATCGACGTTGCCGGTGGGCTCGTCGGCCAGCAGCAGCTGCGGCCGCGCGATCACGGCACGCGCGATCGCGGCGCGCTGCTTCTCGCCGCCGGACAGGATCGGCGGCAGCGCCCACATGCGATCGCCCAGGCCCACCCAGTGCAGCAGCTCCACCACCTCGTCGCGAAAGCTGTCCTCGGTCCGCCCCATGACCCGGAACGGCAGCGCGACATTCTCATAGGTGGTCATGTGGTCGAGCAGACGGAAATCCTGGAACACGATGCCGATGCGCCGCCGCAGCGTCGCCAGCGCATCCTTGCTTAGCGTCGCCACATCGTGCCCGAACAACGTGATGAGACCGCGCGTGGGCCGCAGCGAGAGGAACAGCATGCGCAGGAGCGAGGTCTTGCCGGCGCCCGATGGCCCGGTCAGGAACTGGAACGAATGCGAATCGATCCGGAACGTCAGGTCGCGCAGAACCTCCGGTCCGAGCCCGTAGCGTAAGCCGACATTCTCGAATCGAACCACGTCATTCTCCGATGGCCGCCGGCCGGCCACGATCAAGATAGGCTTTCCGCCTGATTCGCGCTTATACCAGCGGTCGCGGTGCCTGACTTGTACCGGCCTTGCACGACGGCCGCCGGCAGAGCGAGCCGGAACCGTCCGGTATGCCGCTACCCGGCCGACATGGTTTCCGATCCGTTAACGGATCGCCTGCTAGGCTGCCACTATTCTATCCGCGGCGAGTGGCCGATGCAGATTGTCTGTCCCAATTGCGAGACCTCGTATGATGTCGACTCCTCCTCGGTGGGGCCGACAGGGCGATCGGTCAGATGCGCGCGTTGCCGCACGGTCTGGTTCGCGGCCAATATGGCTGCGCTGTCCGAGATTGCCGCATCCCACCGGGCCGAGATGGCTGAGTTCGCCCCCGCGGGCGCCGGCGAGGTAGAGGAATCTTGGCCAGAACCCGGCGAATCGCCCGCAGGCGCGTCCGATCCGGCGGACGTCGGGTTTGTGCATGACGCCCCCCCCATCGCGACGGCCGATTCGGCCAGCTTCGATGATCCGCTGGCCGGGTACGACACGCGCTCGGACGGGCCGCTGACCGAGTCCCCGGCGCTCGCCCCGATCGAGCACGAGCCCGTCGCGGACGATCCCCTGCCTGAAGACATCGAAACCGTTGCGGCCCGCCGCGCCAGCGAGCAGGCCCGCAATCGGCGCTTCGGCTGGCCGCTGTCCGTATGGCCGAGCGCCATTCTGGCATTCATTTTGCTGGACCTGGGCCTGATCGGCTGGCGCGCCGATATCGTGCGGGTGGCCCCGCAAACCGCGTCGCTCTATGCGGCCCTCGGCCTGCCGGTTAACCTGCGCGGTATCGTCCTTGCCAATGTCACGACCGAGGCGGTGACCAACGAGGGCGTCCCGGTGCTGTTGATCCAGGGCCAGATCGTGAGCACGGCGAAGCGCACCGTCGAGGTGCCGCGGTTGCGATTCGCGCTCCGCAACGCCAGCGGGATCGAGATCTACAGCTGGACGGCGCTGCCGACTCGCAGCCTGCTTTCGCCCGGCGAGACCGTGACATTCCAATCCCGGCTGGCCTCGCCACCGCCCGAGACACGCGACGTGCTGGTGCGATTCTTCAACCGCCACGACCTCGGCATCGGCATCCAGTGAGGACGAATTGGCCCGAATTCTGATTGCGGAAGACGAGGATGCGATCCGCGGCTTGGTGGCGCGCGCCTTGTTGCAAGACGGCCATGACGTCATGACGGCGAACGACGGCGCCGAGGCGCTCGAGGTGCTGACGCGCGAGCATGGGGCGTTCGAGCTGCTGCTCACGGACATTCGCATGCCGGTGATGGACGGCATCGCGCTGGCGCTGGCAGCGGCGCGCGATCATCCCGATCTCACTATCCTTCTGATGACCGGCTACGCCGACCAGCGCGAGCGCGCGTCAGGGCTCAAGATGCTGATCCATGACGTCGTCACCAAGCCGTTCACGCTGGCAACCATCCGGGCCGCGGTCGGCGAGGCGCTCGCCGCCGGCGCGCAACGGCGGCGCTAGCCAAAGCCAGGGCCGGATCGGCGCCCGGCCGACAGCGCGCAGCCGTCCGGAATCAGTAGTCCTTGAGCAGCCGCTCGATGTAGTCGAGCTCCAGCTGCGGACGGGCGATCTCGCCGAAACGCTTGCGCAGCTCCTCGAGAATGCGGCGCGCGCGCTGCACGTCGATCTCGCCCGGGACCCTGACGGTCGAGTCGTCGCCATAGTCGCGGCCGCGCAACGGACGGCCGAGCGGATCGGTGTCCTGCTGGGCCCGCGCCGGGCCAAGGCGGCCCGCGCGGCCGGGACCGCCGGGACGACCGCCCGGACCCATGCCCTGCTGTTGCTGCATCGCCTGGGCCATGCTCTGGGCGCCTTTGCGCATCGCATCGAGCGCGCGGCCCTGCGAATCGACGGCGCCGTCCGCATTGCCCTGTCCGAGCTGCCCTTGCGCGTCCTCCATGGCTTGCCCGGCTTCGCCGAGCTGGTCAGGCTGGCCCTGCTGCCCCTGGCCTTCGCCCTGGCCCGGCTGCTGGCCCATGCCATGCTTGCGCATCTCATCCAGCAGCTTGTTGAGCTGATCGCGCAGCGCCTGCTGGCGCTGCTGCAAGTCCCCCATGCCCTGCTGACCTTGCTGGCCTTGCTGGCCTTGCTGACCTTGCTGGCCCTGCTGACCTTGCTGGCCCTGTTGACCACGTTGGCCTTGCTGGCCGCGCTGCCCCTGCTGACGACGCTGGTCCTGCCCTTGCTCGAAGGTCTTGTCGCGCAACTCCTGCTGCTGGCGGATCATGTCGCCGAGCTCGTCGAGCGCCGACATCATGTCGTCGTCGGCGTCATTCTGCATCTGTCCGGGCTGCGCCATCTGCAGGTTGTCGAGCATGGACTGCAATTGCTGCAGCATCTCGCGCGCAGCGTCGCGGGCGCCGGAGCGCGCCATCTGCTCGAGCCGGTCGATCATGCTCTGCAGGTCCTGCGGCCGCATCCGCTGCGCATTGGGATCGAGCGGGCGCTGCAGCGCTTGCGGATTCTGCCGCATCTGGTCGGCCAGCGCCTGCATGAACTTGTCGAGGGCCGCGCGCAAATCGTCGGTGAGGCGTTTGATCTCCTCGTCGGTGGCGCCGCGCTCGAGCGCCTGGCGCAGTGCATCCTCCGCGTTCCGCAGCGCCTGCTGCGCATCGGAAACGTTGCCGTCCTCGAGATTGACCGCCATGTCCCACATGCGCCCCACGACCTCGCGCAGCGAATCGTCGTTCTTGGCTTGGGCCAGCTGCCAGAAGATCGAGCGCAGGCCGAGATAGACGTTGGTCTCCATGTTGAAGCGATCGGGCGCCAGCGTGAGGGCGTCGAGAGCGGTGAGCACGCGGGCTTGGGCGTCGGCGTCGAGCGCCAGGATGCGCCGTTGCTCGATGAGGGCGCGCGCCATCGGCTTGTAGAACGGCCGTTCCGGCAAGCGCAATTCGAACGGTTCGCTCTTGCCTTCGTTGTTGGCTTCATCGCGGGCGACCAGCGTCATGACCGTGGTGGCGCCGGCCCATGGATGCTCGGTCAAATCCTTGGTGGTCTGGCCGACACCGTTGCGGGTGCGCGCCTGCGGCAGCGACAGCGCGAAGTCGGGCGCCTCGAACAGGGAGCGCGGTGCCGACTGGCCATCCGCCTCCGCACCGCCCTTGAGCTTGAACGTCGCGCGCGCATCGACGACCCCGTAATCGTCCTCGAGCTTGTAGGAGAGCTGCAAGTTGCCGCGCCCCTGCACCTCCGGATCCTTGGTGAGCGCGATCGTGGGCGGTCGGTCCGGGATGGCGGCGAAATGCCACGTCACATCGCCACCGCCAGCACCCCGGATGGTGGCGCTGCCCGTGTCGTTGATGGTGAAGCGGCGCTCGTCCGTGCCCTTGGCGGCCTTGCTCTGCGGGGCAGCTTTCGGATCGGGCGTGGAGTCTTTCGTATCCACAAGACCGCCGGTGGTGACGACGTCGAGCTGAACGTCGCCGGTGGCGCGAATGACCAGCATGCTGCCGGCCGGCACCGACAGCGCCGGGGCCGACGGGTTGGCGCTGGCCGGGGCCGCCTCGCCGGGCCGCAGCCCAGCCAGGATCACGGGCGGCTTGCCCGTATAGGTCGGCGGGTTCACCCAGGCGTCGATGCGGAAATTGGCGGGCGCAATGACGCCTTGCCAATCGAAGGCCGCGGAGATGCGGCGCAGGCGCTCGCCGCCGGCCGCCACGAAGGTCGCGATCAGGAGCACGGCCACCAGGGCGCGGAGCGCAACTGGATCGCGCTGGGCCAGCCGCGGCGTCGGCTGACCGGCCTTGAGCTGCTTGGCGGCCCGCAACGAGCGCTCGATATGGGCGCGCCACAGCGCGAGCGATGTCGGGTCGGTTGTGCCCGCGATGTCGTCCGCGATCGTGGTCGCCGGCCGATGCGGCAGGCCGGACCGGCGGTCGAGACGCCGCAATGCATCCATCCGGGTCGGCAGACGCAGTCGCAGAAGCGGCAGGCTGGCGCCGGCGAGCAGCAGGAAGAACAAACAGACCCCGATGGCGCGGCCCACGGGCGGCAGCCATAGCCAGGCGCCCAGCCACGACACCGCCAGGAACAGGCCCACAGCGGTCGCGGGCGCCGCCAGCGCCGGCCACAGCCGCTCCCACAGGATCGCCAAACGCGCGCGCTCGAGCGCGCGCGACAGCACGGCATCGCTGCGTCGATCCGGGCCGGGTCCGTCCGAAGTTGGGTTGTTCGACTTGGCGCTTTCCTGGGCACGCTCGTTCAAGCGCATCTCCTCAAGCTGGAATCTGCCGAGTTTCAGATCTTAACACGCGAGTAGACCCGAACCACCAGGCAAATCAAAGGCACCTAGGTCAAAACGCGGGCATGGCCCACCGGTTCACAATGCATGACGAGATTCATTGCCAGGGCGGCAGGCGGTCGAGCCCGATCAAGGCTTCGGCATCGAGCCGGGGCCGGACCACCGCCCATTCTCCTTCCCGGACAAGGACTTCGGGAACCAAGGGGCGGGTATTGTACGTGCCGGCCTGGACCGCCCCATAGGCGCCCGCCGACATGATCGCCAGCAGATCACCGGGGCGCGGTTCCGGCAGGTCCCGGTCGAGCGCCAAGAAATCACCCGATTCGCAGACCGGCCCCACCACGTCGGCGACGATCCGGGGCTGGGCCGGATCGGCCTCGCGCACCGGGCGGATGTCGTGATGGGCCTCGTACAAAGTCGGGCGGATGAGATCGTTCATGGCCGCATCGACGATGACGAAGCTCTTGGTCTCGCCGCGCTTGAGGTAGAGAACGCGTGTGACCAGGATCCCGGCATTGCCGACGATGAGGCGGCCGGGCTCGAAGATCAGGGTGCAGCCGAGATCACGCGTCGCGCGCTTCACGATGGCGGCGTAGGCGTCCGGATGGGGCGGCGGCTCGTTGTCCTCGCGGTACGGAATGCCGAGCCCGCCGCCAAGGTCGAGATGGGAAATGGTGTGGCCATCGGCCCGCAGCGTGCGCACGAATTCGGACAGCAGCGCGAAGGCATCGTCGAACGGCGCCAGATCCGTGATCTGGCTGCCTATATGCATGTCGACGCCGGTCGCCCGCAGGCCCGGCAGCTTGGCGGCCCGGGCATAGACCTCGCGCGCATGGCTGATCGGGATGCCGAACTTGTTCTCGGACTTGCCGGTCGCGATCTTGGCATGGGTCCGGGCGTCGACGTCGGGATTGACGCGCAACGAGACATGGACGATGCGGCCCTTGGCGTGCGCGATCGCGGACAGCAGCTCGAGCTCGGGCTCCGACTCCACGTTGACGCACAGGATGCCTTCGTCGACCGCGAGCGCGAGCTCATGCGCGGTCTTGCCGATCCCGGAGAACATGATCTTGTGCGGCGGAATGCCGGCCGCGCGCGCCCGCTTGAGCTCACCTTCCGAGACCACGTCCGCGCCGGCGCCCAGCCGCGCCAGCGTCTTGATGACGGCCTGATTCGAGTTCGCCTTCATGGCGTAGCAGACGAGCGCGCTCACATCCGCGAAGGCGTGGGTGAACACCTGATAGTGCCGCTCGATGGTCGCGGTCGAATAGCAATAGAACGGGCTGCCGACCGCCGCCGCCAGATCGACGAGATCGACGGCTTCGGCGTGCAGCACGCCGTCCCGATAGGCAAAGTGGTGCATCGCCGGGCCGGCTCAGTCGATCAGCCAATCGAGGACGGTTTTCCGTTTGTCCGGCGTCGGCGCCACCGGCTTGCCGGCGGACGCCGGCGCCGCACCGGGCTGCGGGCTCGTCTGCAGATCGCCGGCCGCCGCCATCGGCGGCGCATCGAGCCCGGATTTGCGCCCACAGCCCGCAAGCCCGAGCGTCGCAACCAGGGCGCCCAAAACGGCAAATCGGGCGAGACCGAATTTGGCGAGACCAAATCCGGCGGGAGCGTGTCTTCGCGCGTGTCTTGACGAATGGATCACCCGGAACCTCCTGATCGCCTGCAGCATAGCAGGTGGAGCGACTTTCCGGAAACGCTCATCCACGTTTCTTGGCCAGTATCTTGAGCCAGCGGGCGGCTTCCCGCCGCACGTTCTTCGGTGAGGTACCACCGTAGCTGACGCGGCTCTTCACGGAATTGTCGACGGAAAGCACCTCGAAGACATCCTTGGTGATCCGCGGCTCGATCGCCTGCATTTTGTCGAGCGTGAGCTCGTGCAGCGAAACGCTCTCCGAGGCCGCCTTGGCCACGATCCGCCCGGTAATATGGTGCGCCTCGCGGAACGGCATGTGCAGGGCGCTGACCAGCCAGTCGGCCAGGTCGGTCGCCGTCGAGTAGCCCTCATCGGCGGCCTTGCGCATGCGCGCCACATCGGGAAGCAGGTCGCCCACCATGCCGGTCATGGCGGCGATCGACAGGCTCAAGGCCGAAAGCGCATCCATCGCGCCTTCCTTGTCCTCCTGCATGTCCTTCTGGTAGGCGAGCGGCAATCCCTTCATCACCACCAGAAGTCCCATCAGGGCTCCGATGACGCGGCCGGTCTTGGCGCGCACCAGCTCGGCGGCATCGGGATTGCGCTTCTGCGGCATGATGGACGATCCGGTCGTGAAGCGATCGGACAGCAGCACGAGCCCCGATAGCGGCGACGTCCAGATCACGATCTCCTCGGCGAAGCGCGACAGATGGACGGATGTGATGGCGGCGGCGGAAAGCGTTTCCAGCACGAAGTCGCGATCCGAGACGGCGTCGAGCGAATTGGCGCCGGGGCGGTCGAAGCCGAGCGCCTTGGCGGTCATGTCGCGGTCGATCGGGAACGCGGTGCCGGCCAGCGCCGCGGCGCCGAGCGGACATTCGTTGAGGCGCCGGCGCGCATCCGCGAACCGACCGCGGTCGCGCGCCGCCATCTCGACATAGGCCAAAAGATGGTGCCCCAACGTCACCGGCTGCGCGGTCTGCAGATGCGTGAAACCCGGCATCACCGTCGTGGCATTGGCGAGCGCCTTCTCGGCCAAGGCGCGCTGGTAGCGGGCCAGCGCGTCGTCGAGCGCATCGATCGTGTCCCTGATCCAGAGGCGGAAATCGGTCGCCACCTGATCGTTGCGCGAGCGCGCGGTGTGCAGCCGGCCAGCCGCCGGCCCGATCAGCTCGGACAGCCGGCCTTCCACGTTCATATGGATGTCCTCGAGCGCCCGGTTGAAGCTGAACGCGCCGGTCTCTATCTCTGACAGAATCGTGTCTAGACCCTGGGCGATCGAAGCGGCATCGTGCGCGGATATGATGCCCTGCTTGGCGAGCATGGCGGCATGGGCCTTGCTGGCGGTGATGTCCTGCCGATAGAGATGCCGGTCGAAGTCGATGGAGGCATTGATCTCGTCCATGACCGCGTCGGGACTTTCGCCGAAGCGGCCGCCCCACATCTTGTTGCTCATGATCGGTTATTGCTCACGATAGTTTGTTGTTGCTCATGATACGCTCGCGTCGGAGAATTGCGGCCGGATCGATGCGAGCGGATCGAGACCAGACCGGGATAGGATCAAGCGAACCGTGACTGCCAACCCTGAAAGTGCAATTTCGCGCCCCCACCCTCGCCGGCTGGCCATGATCGCCGGAGCGGTCGTCGCCGGAGCGCTCGCCGGCCTGGGCGGGGTATACGGGATTGGCGGGTTCATGCGCAATGCGGGCGATCCCGGTTGCCGGCCCGCGGTCGAGATCGCCAAGCGTGTCGGCCCGCTCGCGCGCGGCGAGGTGGCCGCGATGGCGATCGCGGAACGCCCGCTGCGGGTGCCGGACATCACCTTTCACGACTTGTCCGGCGCCGAGCGGCGGCTGTCGGATTGGCGCGGGCGCACTGTGCTGCTCAATCTGTGGGCGACCTGGTGCATCCCCTGCCGCAAGGAGATGCCGGCGCTCGACGCGCTCGAAGGGACCCTGGGCGGCGAGCGCTTCGAGGTCGTCGCGGTCAATATCGATACGCGTGATTCCAACAAGCCGCATGCCTGGCTGCAGGAGGTCGGCGTGAACCGGCTTGCCTACTACGCCGACCCGAGCGCCAAGGTGTTCCAGGATCTCAAGCTGATCGGACGCGCCTTCGGGTTGCCCACCACGGTGCTGGTCGACCCGGCCGGCTGTGAGATCGGCACGGCGGCGGGCCCCGCCGAATGGGCGAGCCAGGACGGGGTCAAGCTCGTACGGGCGGCGCTCGGCAGCTGACGGTCCGGGCCGCAGGCGCGCCGGCGCGCCATAAAGATCGCGACAGATCGCGACCGCTCAGGCCGTCACGTCGACATTGGTGCCGATGCCGGCCGAGACGTTGGCGAGGCTGGCGATGTTCTGCTGCGCGGCATCGATCAATTTGACCGCCGAGCGGCCGGCATCCAGGTTCATGCTCAGCATTTTTCCGGCCATCCCGAGCTGGAATTGCCCGGCACTGGCGGCAATGAACGCGGCGGCAAGCGAGGCGGGATCCATGAGAACTCGTGGGGAGCAGCCAAACGCAGCCCATCACCTTAGGCCGCCACCGGTAAACGAGCCATAAACCTAAGCGCCAGCCGATCAAAGCATTTGAACCGATAGCGGGACACGGTGGGGAATGCCGCCGTCAGCGGGTGGGCACCGGCTTCTCGCCCCGGTAGTCGTAGAAGCCACGCTTGGTCTTGCGTCCGAGCCAGCCCGCCTCGACATACTTCACCAGCAACGGACAGGGCCGATATTTGGAATCGGCAAGTCCCTCGTGCAGCACCTGCATGACCGAGAGGCAGGTATCGAGCCCGATGAAATCGGCGAGCTCGAGCGGACCCATGGGATGATTGGCGCCGAGCCGCATGGCGGTATCGATCGCCTCGACATTTCCGACCCCTTCGTAGAGCGTGTAGATCGCCTCGTTGATCATGGGCAGCAGGACGCGATTGACGATGAAGGCGGGAAAATCCTCCGACACCGCGATCGTCTTGCCGAGCTTGGCCACGAATTGCTTGGTGGCCTCGAAGGTCGCATCTCCGGTTGCGATGCCGCGGATCAGCTCGACCAGCTCCATCAACGGAACCGGATTCATGAAATGGATGCCGATAAAGCGTTCGGGCCGGTCGGTCGACGAGGCAAGCTTGGTGATCGAGATCGAAGACGTGTTGGTTCCGATAATGGCGTCCGGCTTGAGCAACGGACAGAGGTTGGCGAAGATCGCGCGTTTGACCTCCTCCTTCTCGAGCGCCGTCTCGACGACGAGGTCGCAATCGGCCAACCCATCGAGCGTTTCGGCCGGCGCTATCCGGCCGAGCGCCGCCTGGCGTTGCTCGTCGGTGATGCGCTTGCGGCTCACCTGCCGCGCCAGGTTGCCGTGAATGGTTGCGATCCCGGCTTTGACGCGATCGGCCGCGACGTCGTTAAGCTTCACGTCGAAGCCGGCGAGCGCACAGACGTGCGCGATCCCGCTGCCCATTTGACCGGCGCCGACCACCCCGACTTTCTTAATATTCAACACCATGGCTCCCGTTCTTGTCACTGTCGCCTTCGCGGGCTGCCCCGGGAGGACGCTTGTTCTACGCCGATCCGGCGATCCGCGCCACCAGGACCCCAAGACCGCGCGTGTGCTATTTCCCGATTTTTCCCAGCTCCTGCGCAAGCTCCGGCAGCGCCTGGTAGAGATCGGCCACCAGGCCGTAGTCGGCGACCTGGAAGATCGGCGCCTCCTCGTCCTTGTTGATGGCCACAATCACCTTGGAGTCCTTCATGCCGGCGAGGTGCTGGATCGCGCCCGAGATGCCGACCGCGATATAAAGCTCCGGCGCCACCACCTTGCCGGTTTGGCCGACCTGCCAATCATTGGGCGCATAGCCGGCGTCGACGGCGGCGCGCGAGGCCCCCATGGCGGCGCCGAGCTTGTCTGCAACCGGCTCGATATAGGTGGTGAAGTTCTCGCGGCTCTGCATCGCGCGGCCGCCGGATATGATGATCTTCGCCGAGGTGAGCTCGGGCCGGTCGGTTTTCGACAGCTCTTCGCCGACGAAGGACGAGATGCCGCCGTCGGCCGCGGCGGTGACGGTTTCGATCGGCGCCGCGCCGCCCATGCCGGCCGCCGCGAAGGTCGAGGTGCGAACCGTGATGACCTTCACCTTGTCCTGGGAACGCACGGTCTGCACCGCGTTACCGGCATAGATCAAGCGCTCGAACGTGTCCGGTCCGATCACCTTGACGATATCCGATATCTGCATGACGTCGAGCAGCGCCGCCACCCGCGGCATGAAGTTCTTGCCCGTGGTGGTCGCCGGCGCGACGATCGCGTCAAAGGACGATGCCAGCGTGACGACCAGCGCGGCTAGCGGCTCGGCCAGCAAATGCGCGAGCGCCGGCGCGTCGGCCAGCAGCACCTTCTCGACGCCGTCGAGCTTGGCGGCGGCTTCCGCCACGCCGCGAGCGCCCTGCCCGGCCACCAGCACGTGCACGGGCGCGCCCAGCGCGCGGGCGGCGGTCAACGCCTTGTTGGTCGCGTCCTTGAGGGTTCGGTTGTCGTGCTCGGCGATGAGGAGGGTGGTCATGACAATACCCCGGCCTCGTTCTTGAGCTTGTCGACGAGTTCGGCGACGGATTTTACCTTCGCGCCGGATTTGCGACCCGCGGGTTCCGTGGTCTTGAGCACCTCGAGCCGCGGCGTGACGTCCACGCCGTAGCTTTCGGGCGTCTTCTCCTCGATCGGCTTTTTCTTCGCCTTCATGATGTTGGGCAGGCTCGCGTAGCGCGGCTCGTTGAGGCGCAGATCGGTCGTCACGATCGCCGGACCCTTGAGCCGCAGCGTCTGCAGGCCGCCGTCGACCTCGCGGGTCACCAGGATGCTGTCGCCCTCGATCACGAGCTTCGAGGCGAAGGTGCCCTGCGGCCAACCGGTAAGCGCCGCCAGCATCTGCCCGGTCTGGTTGCAGTCGTCGTCGATCGCCTGCTTGCCCAGGATGACGAGACCAGGCTTTTCCTGCTCGACGATGGCCTTGAGGATCTTGGCGACCGCGAGCGGCTCGACCGGCTTGTCGGTCTTGACCAGGATGCCGCGGTCCGCCCCCATGGCAAGCCCGGTGCGGATCGTCTCGGTGGCCTGGGCGGGACCGATCGACACGCAAACGATCTCGCTCGCCTGGCCCTTCTCCTTCAGGCGGAGCGCCTCCTCGACGGCGATCTCGTCGAAGGGATTCATCGACATTTTGACGTTGGTGAGCTCGACGCCGCTGCCGTCCCCCTTGACGCGAATCTTCACGTTGTAGTCGACGACCCTTTTGACGGGCACCAGGATTTTCATGAATGCGCTCTCGCGGTAGGTGGCAAAGGCGAAGGGTCCCGGCGCTGCGCGGCAAGCTAGAGCATTTTCAGGAAAAGTGGAATCCGGTTTCCGTCCGAAAATGCGACAACGCAAGAATCCAGGCGCCGGTTCTGTTCCCAGTTGGTGTGAAACCGCTCCAATCAGGCGCAGGTTGCGCCGTCAACGTGCGTGCGCGGGGGCGCGGTCGGCGATCGGGCCGGCTTGTTCTTCGGGTCAGCCATCTAGCGGTGAGGCTCGCGCTCGGGGAGACGCGGGCCGGCCGACGCCGCCGGATAATGCGGCTGGCGCGCGCATTCGAACAACTGCACGCCGGGAAGCCGCATCAAGGGGAACAGCGCCGCGCCCGCCAGCATGCCGCCGAGGTGGCACCAATAGGCGACGTCGCTCTTGCCGGCCGCTTCCAGATTCCACAACTGCGTGAGCGCGAAGGCCCCGATCACCCAATAGGCGCTGATGCGCAGCGGAATGATCGAGACCAGCACCGTGACCTTGGCGCAGGGACGCCACATCGCATAGGCGATGACGACGCCTGAAATCGCGCCCGAGGCCCCGATCAGCGGTCCATCGAAGGTCGGATCGCTGGCCACGAAGGTCAGCGCACCAATGACGCCGCACAGCAGGTAGAACAGGAGGAAGCGGCGCCGGCCGAGCGCCTCCTCGACATCGTCGCCGAACACCCAGAGAAAGATCATGTTGCCGAAGATGTGCGCCACATTCGCATGGATGAACATGTAGGTGATGAGCGTGAGGACCGGCGCCGGCGTGATCCCCCCGAGCAGCGCCGTCGGCGTCACGCCGAATGCATTGGCGATGGCCTGGATCTCGGCATCGCTGCCGCCGACTTCGACCAGAAACACCAGCATGTTCACCAAGATCAGGAACCAGGTGACGAGCGGCTTGACCGGCAGCTTGAACGGATTGTCGTCGTAGAGCGGGAACACCATGTCGATTTGCTCAGCGGTTCTGGCCCGGCACCCACAGGACGTCGGCTGTGCCTTTATCATTGGCGAAGCGGGCTGCGACGAAGAAGAAATCCGAGAGGCGATTTACATATTTGATTGCCGCCGCCGTGACGTTTTCGTGCGGCCTGTCCTTGAGCTCGACGATCAGGCGTTCGGCCCGCCGGCAGACGGTGCGGGCCAGATGCAGATAGGCAGCGGCCGCGCTGCCGCCCGGCAGGATGAATGACCGCAGCGGCGAAAGCTCCTCGTTGAGCCGATCGATCTGCCGCTCGAGCCATTCGACCTGGGCATCGGTCACGTCCAGCCGCGCCCCGCCCGGACCCTTGCCCTGGTCGGGCATGCACAGGTCGGCCCCGACGTCGAAAAGGTCGTTCTGGATCCGCGCCAGCATGGGCTCGAGCTCGGGATTTCCTGCCACATGCAGCCGCACGAGGCCGATGACCGCGTTGACCTCGTCCACCGTCCCGTAGGCGGCGACCCGCAGGTCGTATTTCGGGCGCCGCTCGCCGGTGCCGAGCGCAGTGCTGCCGTCATCGCCGGTGCGGGTATAAATCCTGTTGAGCACGACCATCGGCTGCTTCTCAACCCCGCATGATCCAGATCGTAAGCATAATGACGATGAGCGCGATGAACTGCATCAGCACGCGCAGCCGCATCAGCCGCTGCGACAGATGGGGCGAGCCCCCCCGCATCATGTTGGCGAGGCCGAGCAGCAGCACGATCGCCACCGCCCCGATCGCGATCGGCACCATGATATGGGACATGAAATCCGACATGGCTTGTCCTTAGCATCCCCCGCAGGGCGAAACCATCGCCGCGGTCGCGATGCCCCTATGCGGCTGCGTCCCGGTTGCGGCGACAATGCGGGCGCATGCCGGGTATAGAGGTGGCGCCACCGCACGGCTGGGCCGGCCTGACGCAACGGGAGAATCAAATGTCGAATGGAACGCCGAGCGGCTGGAAGCCGCGCACCATTGCGGCGCAGGCGCTCGGGCTGGTCGAGCCCACCACCAAGGCGGTGGTGCCGCCGCTCCACCTGGCGACGACCTTCGTGCGCGATCCCGACAATCAATACCGCGCCGGCTATGCCTATGGCCGGCCGGACAATGCCACCACGCGCCACGCCGAAGCCGTGCTGGCAGCCCTCGAGGAAGCCCATGAGGCGGCATTGTTCGGTTCCGGCATGGCGGCCGCGACCGCGATCGTGCTCGCGCTCCCGGCCCCTTCGCACATCGTCGTGTCGCAGGTGATGTATTGGGCGTTCCGGCACTGGCTCGCCACCGAGGCGCCGCGCCTGGGACACCGCGTCGACTTCGTCGACAGCACTGACCTCGCCGCCATGGCGGCGGCAGTCAAGCCCGGCACCACCGGGTTGGTCTATGTCGAGACGCCGGGCAATCCGCTGTGGACCGTCAGCGACATCGCCGCCATCGCCGGGATCGCCCATGCGGCCGGCGCCCTGCTGGCAGTCGATTCGACGGTCGCCACGCCGGTCTTCACCCGTCCGCTGCGGCTCGGCGCCGACCTGGTCATGCATTCGGCATCGAAATACCTCAACGGCCACTCCGACGTCATCGCCGGCGCCGTTGCGGCCGCCCGGCCCGGCGAGGCCTGGGAGCGGATCAAGACCATGCGCACGCAATTCGGCGCCGTCATCGGACCGTTCGAGGCATGGCTGTTGCTGCGTGGCCTGCGCACGCTCGATATCCGGGTCAGGACGCAGGCCGCGACCGCCATGTTGATCGCCACCCGCCTCGCCCGCCACCCGCGGGTCGCGCACGTGCTCTATCCGGGCCTCGGCGGTCATCCCGGCCACGCCGTCGCGGCGCGCCAAATGAGCGGAGGATTCGGCGCGATGCTGTCGATCCGGGTCACGGGCGGCGAACGCGCCGCCATCGCGGCCGCCGCCAAGGTCCAGCTATGGAAGCGCGCGACCTCGCTCGGCGGCGTCGAAAGTCTGATCGAGCATCGCGCCTCGGTCGAGGGCGCGCACTCGCCTTGCCCGCCCGACCTGCTGCGCCTCTCGGTCGGCCTGGAGGATCCGGACGATCTCTTGGGCGATCTCGACCAGGCGCTGAATGCGGCGTAGGCCCGAACGGGCTGCTGCCGTCACACGAGCCCGGCGAGACCAAACACGCCGGGCATCTTGCAACAGTTCCGGCAGTCGGCTTTATGTCGTCCACGCAGCCCCAAAAGAACACAGAGTAGGCAGAGGACGCAGATGATCATCGATTTCCAGCACCATTTCACGCCGCGCGAGCTGATCAAGGAGGATCCGGGCGACCGCATGATCCTGCATTACGACGCGCAGGGCGCGCCGAGCTACACCATCCATTCGCTGCTCTACGATCTCGACGAGCACGTCCGCATGATGGATCTCTCCGGCATCGATGCGGCCTGGCTCACCAGCGCGCAAGGCATGTGCGCCGATCTCGAAACCTCGCGCTTCGTCAACGACAGGGCGAAAAAAGCCGAACGCGACTATCCGGGACGCTTCATCGGGGCGGCGCATGCCCATCCGCTGGGCGGCGCCGACGCGATCAAGGAGCTCAATCGCTGCCGGCACGAGCTCGGCTTTCAGGGCGTCGTGATCACCTCGGAATGCGACGGCCTGTTTCTCGACAATGCGCGTTTCGAGCCGTTCTGGAGCGAGGTCGCGCGGTTGGGAATGTTCGTCTTCATCCACCCGGCCCTCAAGCTCAATTTCTCGCAACAGTTCGACGGCTTCGACACCGCGCGTTCGGTCGGGCGCGAATTCTCGTTGATCATGGCGACGATCCGGCTGATCAATTCCGGCGTGCTCGATCGCCACCCGGAATTGACCGTGCACATGGCACATCTCTCGGGCGGCATCGCCTCCGTGCTGGGCCGCATCCGCTGCTTTCAGGACAAGGATTTCTGGGGCACCAAGGGCAATGCCCGCCACGGCATGACGCCCAAGCATGATTTCGACCATTACATCCGCAACCGCCTGATCTTCGACACCGCCGGCTTCGCCGGCGACATGGGGTCGGTGAAGGCGGGCCTGGTGGAGATTCCCGCCTCCCAAATCGTCTTTGCCACCGATTATCCGCAGGAAATCCGCCAGCGCGAGGTGGTGCGCGACTTCGTGCGCGATCTGCGCGCGCTCGGGGCAACCGGCGAGCAGATCCTGTCGGGCAATGTGGGCAAATTGCTGAAGCAGCCCGCCAAGGCGGCGTAGAGCAGATTTCAACCGATTGCCTTGGCGTTGCCCTGGCGCCGAATCTTAGTTGGATCCGTCCAGCAGGCGGCGGGCAATGAGCTTGTATTGCCTTGTCATTGCCCTGGCGCCGAATCTTAGTTGGATCCGTCCAGCAAGCGGCGGGCAATGACCTGGGCCTGGATTTCCGCCGCGCCTTCGAAGATCGAGAGGATGCGGGCGTCGCAGAGCAGCCGCGACACCGGAAATTCCAGCGCAAAGCCGTTGCCGCCGTGGATCTGCAACGCGTTGTCGGCCGCCGCCCAAGCCACGCGCGCGGCCAAGAGCTTGGCCATCCCGGCCTCGAGATCGCAGCGGCGTCCGGAATCCTTCTGGCGCGCCGCGAAATAAGTGAGCTGGCGGGCGATCATGATCTCGGTCGCCATCATGGCGAGCTTGTCGGCGACTCGGGGAAAATTGATAATCGGCTGACCGAACTGCTGGCGCTGTTGCGCATAGGCGAACCCCTGCTCCATCGCGGCCTGCGCCACCCCGATGGCGCGCGCTGCGGTCTGGATGCGGGCGGATTCGAAGGTCTGCATCAGCTGCTTGAAACCGAGGCCCTCGACCCCGCCGAGCAGGTTGGCGGCCGGCACCTCGAAAGCGTCGAAGGCGATCTCGTATTCCTTCATGCCCCGGTAGCCCAGCACCTCGATCTCGGTGCCCGTCATGCCGATCGCCGGAAACGGATTTTCATCGGTTCCGCGCGGCTTGGGCGCCAGCAGCATCGATAGTCCGCGATGGCCGCCCTCCTGCGGATTGGTGCGCACCAGCAAGGTCATCAGATCGGCACGCACCGGATGGGTGATCCAGGTCTTGTTGCCGGAGACCTTGTAGGTATCGCCTTCGCGGACCGCCCGCGTCCGCAGCGATGCCAAATCGGAGCCGGTATTGGGCTCGGTGAAAACGGCCGTCGGCAGCACCTCTCCGGACGCGAGCTTCGGCAACCATTCGGTTTTCTGCGCCTCGGTGCCGCCAGCGAGAATGAGCTCGGCGGCGATCTCGTTGCGGGTCCCGAGCGAGCCGACCCCGATGTAGCCGCGTGCCAGCTCCTCGGACACCACGCACATGGATTCCTTGCCCAGCCCAAGGCCCCCATAGGCCTCCGGTATGGTGAGGCCGAACACGCCGAGCTCGGACATCTGGGCGATGATCTCGAGCGGAATGTAGCGGTTGGAGCGATGCCATTCCTGCGCCCGCGGCACGACTTCGCTGTCGGCGAATTTGCGCATCTGGTCGCGGATCGCCGTGAGCGTCTCGTCGAGACCGCAGTCCCCGGTGGTGGCGTCGTGGTGGCCGACCATCAGCTCGATCAGCCGCGCCCGCCGCTGCTCGTTGCCGAGGGTGAAGAACTCTCCGAGCGGTCCGGCCATGCGCCGCTCGACCGCCGCGGCGGAGAGACCCATGTCGGATGGACGCGCGATCTCGCCCTGGCTCATGGGAATGCCGCCTTGAATCTGCGCCAGATACTCCCCGAGCCCGATCTCGACGATCAATTGCTCGAGCTCGCCGAGCCGGCCGGCCTCGTGCATGCGCTCCGCGTAGGCGCAGAGCTGGCGCACCGCTTCCACATAAGTGGCGAGCCAAGCCAGCGCGTGGGTGGCGCGCTGCTCGCGATCGAGCAGCCGATCCAGCGCCTGACTATCCTTGGCGACGCGCGCCCGTACCGCGCGGGTCGCGTCCTGGAGCACCCCTTCGGCCGCCCGGACGGCCTCCCGGGTCACGGTCGGCAGGTCGGGTCCAGTTTCGCGGCGGGCGGCCCCTGGCAGCATGGTTTTGTCTCCCTGGGTGTGGCGGCCGGCTCGACCGCGATGCCGGTTGGTGCAATGCACAAATTCTACACCCTTACTAAGCAAATGCCATGCCGGGCCAGCCGCTACGAATTTTCCCAAGCGATGGGGCGGGGTTCATTAACCAATTCGATGTTCTCTATCATTCCGATTGTCCCGCCGCCGGAGCCACTTGCTGGGGGAGCCGGCCGCGGATCAGGGACTACATCACGGCCTGCCCGCCACGGCGTGCCCGTTACGGCGGCCATGACGGCCCGCACATGACGGCCTCTATATGACCGACCGCATCGTCCCTGCCATGCCGCCTTCGACGCCGCGCAGATCCACGTTCAAAGTGCTCAATTCGTGGATCTCGGTTCGCAGCCGCATCATCGCCATTGCGGTCGTCCCGGTCATCGGCTTTCTGGCCAACGGCATCGCCTTCACGGCCGGCGAGACCGGCGTCGAGAACGCCTTCGAGAGCGTCAAGCAGGCGACCGCCCTGGCCGACGCCAGCGAGGAATTCAAGGCCGGACTCGCGGCCATGCGGATCGGGCTGCGGGATTTCGTCACGGCTCCCAACCAGGATTCGATCGCGGCCTTCGACGCCGGCAACAGGCAAGCATCGCAAAGTCTCGCCGCCATCGAGAGCCAGGAGAGCGGGGCCGACCGCGCCGTGCTGACCACCCTCAATCGGAGCATCGCGGCCGCACGGGACAATTTCCTGACACTCAAGAGCGAGCAGGAAAGTCTCGGCTTCGCCGAGACGGACGGGCTCCGGGGCCGCCTCGATCGCGCCGGAGCCGCGATCGAAACCATCATCAACAAGGAATTGACCTGGGTGGCCGACGACGACGCCCGCAAGCTGATGATCTCCCTTCTGACGATGCGCCGCTACGAGGCCGAGTACCGACTGACCCGCGCACCGGCAACCCAGAAGCAGTTCCTCGACGAGATCGCGCATTTCAACGCCCTTTTCGATTCGGTAGACGGCGCGCCGAGCATGCGCGAGCAGCTGATCAACCAGGTCCAAGCCTATGCAGACACGTTCGCCCAATGGGTCCGCGGCGCCGAAGCGGCAACCGCGTTGATCGGGCTCATCGACAACGACACGCAAAGCGTAATCCCGCTCGCCGACCAGATCCTCAGCAACGCGCGTCAACGCGTTGCAACGGCCTCGGCGGCGCTGTCGGCGTCGCAGACGCGCACCCGGGCATTCATCATCTGGGTCGGCTGCGCGGCGGTGCTGATCGGGCTGGTCTTCAGCTGGTGGATCGGCCGCAGCATCACGCGGCCGCTCAACGGGCTGGCGGATGCGATGACGCGGC
>DASZKX010000287.1:0-1540 GCA_035552735.1 Xanthobacteraceae bacterium | reverse complement strand
CGCCTGGGAGCCGGCGCCTGGAGCTACCACGACATGATCGGCTACACCTCGGTCGGCGCCGGCTCGAGCATCGTTCCGGTGCGCATCAATTCGCGTCCCGAGATCACGCTGCACCGGCTGCGGCGCAATTGACGGCCGCGGCCATCCGGGCGGGTCGGCCCTAGTAGGGACGATCCCGGATATGAATCTTGTACAGCAGCAGCGAGATCACCACCTCGCCGGCGAAGAAGACCGCAACCCCGATCGTGATGTCCAACACCGAGAGTGAGAGCGCGCCGCGACAGGCGAGCAGCGGGAGCAGCGATTCGGGGATTTGGTCGAGCCCGGTGGCCCGGCTGCTGGGCGCGAGATTCAGACGGCGCTTCACGACGCTGGAAGAGAGGTCGCCCGCCATCGCGGCGCCGCCGACCACAAAGCCGATCTGCCAATCGAGCCCAAGGAGCGGCGCTGCCAGCGCGCTCGACAAAACGGAGACGAAAAGTCCGCGCAGGGTCTTCGATTTCCCCAACAGCGGCTGCCCGTCCCATAATTCGACCCCGGCATCGACCCGGCACGCAAAGCGCTGCCCGAATATCCAGGTGGCGATCACCGGCGCACCGTTTGCGACCGCCAACAAGAGCGCCAGCCGCACGATCGTCAGCAATTGGATGCTCGCGGGCCAACTCCTGTCTGCGGACGCCACCGGATATCCGCGAGCCTGGTGCAGCCGCGGCTTCGCCTGATGCAGCCCGATTCCGAGCGCGATGGCAACGGGCAAAGAGCTCGGAGAGGCTCATGGACAGACCTGCGGCGTGTCCTCTCGCTTTTGCTTCAGTTTCGGGACAAGAGACGCTCGAATGCCCTGGCGGGCCGGTGGTGCCTCAAGGCGGCGGCAATATCGAATAGTAGGGCACGATCTGCTCGATCTCCCGGATGCTCAGATCACGCGCGATGGTTTTCATGCCCGGATGCCGGCGGGTCCGGTTTCGGAAGGCAACGAGCTGATTGTGGAGATAGATCCCGCTTTGGCCGGTCAGATTGGGATTATGCGTCGGCGGCTGCAAGCTGGCGGACCGCAGCGTCGTTTGATGCTCCATCGCCCCCAGGCGTTGCCGGCTCCAGCGCCGATGAGATCGCCTCATCGACACGCTCGAGCCAGACGAATTCGAGCTCCCGGCGAACCTCCTCGGGAATGTCCTCGAAGTCCTTGCGGTTCCGTGCCGGCAGCATCACGCGCTTGATGCCGGCCCGATGGGCCGCAATGACTTTCTCTTTGATGCCGCCGACGGGCAACACCAGCCCGCGTAGGCTGATCTCGCCCGTCATGGCGGTATCGCTGCGCACGTTGCGCTCGGTCAGGAGCGAAACCAGGGCCATGAACATGGCGACGCCGGCGCTCGGCCCATCCTTGGGGATAGCTCCGGCCGGGATATGGATGTGGATGTCGGTCCTGCCCAGCCGGCCTTCATCGATGCCGATCGCGCCGGCGCGGTTCTTGACGATACTGAGCGCGGCCTGGGCGCTTTCCCGCATCACCTCGCCGAGCTGGCCGGTGAGAATG
>DASZKX010000286.1:0-10043 GCA_035552735.1 Xanthobacteraceae bacterium | reverse complement strand
CCACGCCGCCGCGTGTGACCTTGTTGTCGGGCGAAGCCAGGAACAGGATGGTGGCCGCCACCTCCTCGACCTTGGGCCAGGTCGCATAGTCGGCTTGCGGCATGGCGGCGCGGTTGGCCGGTGTGTCCATGATCGAGGGCGCGACCGCATTGACCAGGATGCCGGCTTTGACCACCTCCTCGGCGAGCGCGGCCGTGAGCGCCGCGACGGCGGCCTTGCTGGCCGTGTAGGCCGCCATGCCGGCGCCGCCGCGCCATTCGAGCGCCGGGCGCGCCGCCACATTGACGATCCGCCCGCCCGCCCCGGAGCGTGTCATGGCATTGACGGCGGCCCGGCAGCTCAGGAACGCGGTCACCAGATTGAGCTCGATCTGCTTCATCAGGTCGGCCTTGGTGGTCTCGCCGACCGGCGCCATGGCGAAGCCGCCGGCGAGATGGATCGACGCCCACAGGTTTGGCACGCCGTCATAGAGGCGTGCGACTGCGCTCTCATCGGTGAGGTCGATCCCCGCCGTGAGCTTGACCTTGGGATGCTCGCGGAGCGGAAAGCGTTCGGCTTCGGCAGCGTGCAAGTAGGGCACATGGCAGAGGGCGCCCGCCGCCACCAATGCGGCCACGACCGCATTCCCCAGCGCTCCGGTCCCGCCGGTGACGACCACATGACGGTCGCGATAATCCATGTGAGCCTCCTTGGAAGCGTGTGGCGGTATCATCGCCGATGGGGTGCCGGACGCAAGACGCTTGGCGCTTCATTGGCTATGAATGGCCGGTGCGGGAGCGAATCGGGAAAGCCGCGCCACGCTGCTACGCGAGAGGGCCGAGGGCGCGACCATGCCGGATTTCGATCTTGCCATCGTGGGCGGCGGCATCAACGGCGCCGGCATCGCGCGCGATGCGGCGGGCCGCGGGTTGCGGGTCCTCCTGGTCGAGCAGAATGATCTCGCCTCCGGCACGTCATCGGCCTCCACCAAGCTGATCCATGGTGGGCTGCGCTATCTCGAGCACGGCTGGTTCCGGCTGGTGCGCGAGGCGCTGAGCGAGCGCGAGGTCATGCTGCGGATGGCGCCGCACTTGATCCGGCCCATGCGTTTCGTGCTGCCGGCGGAGCCCGGCCTGCGCCCGGCGTGGCAGCTGCGGCTGGGGCTGTTCGTGTATGACCATCTCGGTGGCCGCAGGATTCTGCCGGCGACCCGCAGCCTGGATCTCTCCGCCGATCCGCATGGTGGCACGCTCAAGGGGCGCTATCGCCACGGCTTTGAATATTCCGACTGCGTTGCCGACGATTCGCGGCTGGTGGTGCTCAACGCGCTCGATGCGGCTGAGCGCGGGGCCGTGATCCGCACCCGCACGCGCTGCCTGCGTGCCGATCGCGCGGAGCTGTGGAGCATCGTGCTCGACGTGCGCCGCCGGCGCGAGGTGGCGACCGCCCGCGTGCTGATCAATGCCACCGGGCCGTGGCTCGGGCATTTCATCCAAAGCGTGCTGCAGCAACCCGCGCCGACCGATCTGCGGCTGGACAAAGGCAGCCACATCGTGGTCCGTCGTCTGTTCGGGCACGACCGCGGTTACATTTTCCAGACGGCGGGCGGCCGGGTCGTGTTCGTGCTGCCCTACCAGCGCGATTTCACGCTCATCGGCACCACCGACGAGAGCTTTTCCGGCGATCCCGGAGCGGTCGTCCCGAGTGCGCAGGAGATCGCTTATCTTTGCTCGGTGGTGAACGATCATCTGCGCGTCGTCATTTCGACAGACGACGTGGTATGGGCGTTTGCGGGCGTGCGCTCGCTGCACGATGACGGCGCCGGCCGGCCGCAGGACGCCATGCGCGACTATGTGCTGGTGCTTGACGATGAGCCCGCCAAGGCGGCGCTGCTCTCCGTCTATGGCGGCAAGATCACGACCTATCGCCGGCTGGCCGAGGCGGCCCTCGATCGCCTCGCCCCCGTGTTGGGGGCGCGGCCGGCCTGGACCAAGGCATCGCATTTGCCCGGCGGCGATTTTCCGGTCGACGGCGTGGCGCGGCTGGTCGCGGATGCCCGCCGCACCTGGCCGTTCCTGGGCGAAGCCCATATCCGGCGCCTGGTTCAGGCCTATGGGACGCGCATCAGCCGCATCCTGGGACCGGCCAAAAAGGCGGGCGATCTCGGGGCCCGGCTCGGCGCCGATCTCACCGGGGCCGAGGTGCGCTATTTGATGGACCACGAATGGGCGCGCGCCGCCGACGACGTGCTCTGGCGGCGCAGCAAGCTTGGCCTGCGCGTTTTGCCCGAGGAGCGCGAGCAACTGGCGAAATTCATGGCCGATGCGATCGGCGGCGGCAGCGGTGCCTGAAGGCGTTCCTGCGATCGCTCAAATCTTAGCGAACCGCTTTACGGTACTGCAATTTGAAAATGCTTTGATAAGCGTAACGGATCGTAACCGGGAACCGTGTCTCGGCACCGGACGCAACTTTGTAGCGCCATGCTGTAACGCCACTCGGGGCGGCGATGGGTCGTGCCGGCTGCGCCATGCAAATCGACACCAATAATATCGAAGCAGTGATCCGCGCGGCCAAAATTCTGGTGGTCGACGACGAATTCTACATGCGCAAGACCATCCGCACGTTGCTGTTGTCGATAGACGTGACCGATGTCCATGACGCCGCCGACGGCGAGAGCGGGCTGGCCGCCATCTGCGCGCTCGATCCCGATGTCGTGATCCTCGATTGGCAGATGGCCGGCATGGACGGCCCCGAATTCGTGCGACGGGTGCGTTCGGCCGACACGTTTCCGTTTCCCAACGTGCCGATCGTCATGCTCACCGGCCACGGGGAGCACGCGCGGGTGGTCGAGGCCATGCGGCTCGGTGTGCATGAATTCTTGGTGAAACCGGTTTCCGGCAAGGCGCTGCAGGAGCGGCTGGCGTCGGTTCTTTCGCATCCGCGGTCGATGGCGAAGCCCTACCGCACCCGCGCCGCCTAAAGTCGAAACCCCCGCGCCCGCATTCCAAGCCAAGCACGGCAACCCGTCGACCGGTCGACCGCGAGTATGATAGTCGTGGCGCGAGGAACTGCGCTCGGGCGGGGCATCGTGGCCGACTATCTTCTCGCGATCGATCAAGGAACCACCTCGACCCGGGCGATCCTGTTCGATGTCGCGCTGACGCCGATCGCCGCCGCCCAGCAGGAATTGCGGCAGATCTATCCGGCGCCCGGCTGGGTCGAGCATGATCCCGAGGAAATCTGGTCCGCGACGGTCGCCACCGCGCGGGCGGCGCTGGCCAAGGCGGGCGCCGGTGCCGGCGACGTCGCCGGCATCGGGGTCACCAATCAGCGCGAGACCACGATCGTGTGGGACCGCGCGACCGGACGGCCGATCCACAATGCCGTGGTGTGGCAGGACCGTCGCACCGCCGACATGTGCGCAGGCTTGCGGCAAGCCGGGCACGAGGCGGCGATCGCGGCCCGCACCGGTCTCGTGCTGGACCCGTATTTTTCGGCGACCAAAGTCCGTTGGCTCATCGATCACGTCGAGGGCGCGCGCGCCGCCGCGCAGGCGGGCCGGCTCGCGTTCGGCACGGTCGACAGCTTCCTGCTCTGGCGGCTGACCGGCGGCAAGACCCATGCAAGCGATGCGACCAATGCGGCGCGCACGCTCATCTTCGACATCGGCCGCGGCGAATGGGACCTGGGCCTGTGCGAGCTGTTCGGCGTGCCGACCGCGCTGCTGCCGCAGGTGTGCGATTGCGCCCACGACTTCGGCACCACCGTGCCGGAGCTGTTCGGCGGCCCGATGCGCATTCTCGGGGTCGCCGGCGACCAGCAGGCCGCGACCGTGGGCCAGGGTTGCTTCGAGCCCGGCATGATCAAGTCCACCTATGGGACCGGCTGCTTCGCGCTCCTCAACACCGGCGCCGAGCCGGTGGCATCGCGGCACCGCCTGCTCACCACCATCGCGTACCAGCTCGCCGGCAAGCGCACCTATGCGCTTGAAGGCGCGATCTTCATCGCCGGGGCCGCGGTGCAGTGGCTGCGCGACGCCCTCGGGCTGATTGCGCGCGCCGAGGACGTGAATGCGCTCGCCGCGGCCGCCGACGCGGCCGAGCAGCTCTATCTGGTCCCCGCCTTTGCGGGGCTCGGCGCGCCATACTGGGACGCGCAGGCGCGCGGCAGCGTCTTCGGATTGACCCGCAACGCGGGCGCGGCCGAGCTGGCGCGCGCCGCGCTCGAAGCGGTGGGCTACCAGACCCGGGATTTGTTGGAAGCGATGCGCGCCGATTGGTCGCTCGCGGGTGCCGACACGGTGTTGCGGGTCGACGGCGGCATGGCGGAGAGCGACATCACGCTGCAATTCCTCGCCGACATCTTGGGGGCTCCGGTCGATCGCCCGGCCGTGATGGAGGCGACCGCCGTGGGGGCAGCCTATCTGGCCGGATATGCGGCCGGCGTGTGCCCGGACCTTGCCGCCTTCGCGGAACGCTGGAGATGCGCGCGCCGCTTCCGGCCGCAGATGGATGCCGTCACGCGGGAGCGCAAATGGGCCGGCTGGCGCGACGCGGTCAGCCGCACCTTGACGCAGCGCTGAGCAAATCCCTCTTGCGATCAAGGCGCGGACGTGCTTTTTCCTGAAAATACTTTAGCGTATTGCGCATGACGAGCGTCGCCGACATCGCAACCAGCCCGGCCGTCCACCAGGGCGGACTCCCCCGAACATCCCCATCCCGGAGCGACTCGACGGCGCCGCCGCTGGTGCGGTTCGAAGCGGTCAGCAAGCGCTTCTCCGGCGTCAGCGCGGTCGCGGCGCTGTCGCTCGATATTTTCCAGGGCGAATTTTTCGCGCTGCTCGGCCCTTCGGGCTGCGGCAAGACCACGCTCTTGCGCCTGCTCGCGGGCCTGGAAATGCCGGACGAAGGCC
Organism: Xanthobacteraceae bacterium; assembly: GCA_035552735.1. Taxonomy (GTDB): domain Bacteria; phylum Pseudomonadota; class Alphaproteobacteria; order Rhizobiales; family Xanthobacteraceae; genus VAZQ01. Next base: position 5,152 of record DASZKX010000286.1, on the reverse strand, counting down.
GCGTGCTGCTCGAGGGACAGGATCTCGCAGCGGTGCCGCCCCATCGGCGGGCGGTCAACATGATGTTCCAGAACTACGCGCTGTTTCCCCATCTCGATGTCGAGCGCAACGTGGCGTTCGGGCTCAAGCAGGACGGCCTGCCGAAGCAGGAGATCACGACACGGGTCGCCGACATGCTGGCGCTGGTCAAGCTCGAAGGCTTCGAGCGGCGCAAGCCGCATCAGCTGTCGGGCGGGCAGCGCCAGCGCGTGGCGCTGGCGCGCGCGCTGGTCAAGCGGCCGCGCGCGCTCCTGCTCGACGAGCCGATGGCGGCGCTCGACAAGAAGCTACGCGGCGAAACCCAGTTCGAGCTGATGCATCTGCGCCAGAAGCTCGGCCTCACCTTCCTGATCGTCACCCATGATCAGGAGGAGGCGATGACGGTCGCCGACCGTATCGGCGTGATGGACCAGGGCCGGCTGGTGCAGGTCGCGACCCCGCCGGAAATCTACGAGCAGCCCAACTCGCGTTGGGTGGCGGATTTCATCGGCGATGTGAACCTGATCGAAGGACGGGTGGTCGAGACCGGCCCCGGCACATCGACCATCATGAGTCAGAATGCCGGAGCGCTCCATGCCGCCGTCGCGACCGATGCCAGACCCGGAGATACCGTGTGGGTCGCGGTTCGGCCCGAGAAGGTCCGCATCTCCCACGAACGTCCCGCCGCCGCGGCTGCCAATTGCGTCGCCGGACAGGTCTGGGACATCGGCTATCTGGGCGACGTGTCGATCTACAAGGTGCGCCTCGACAACGGCCATGTCATGAAGGCGGCCGCCGCCAACATGACCCGCCTGATCGAGCGGCCGTTCGGCTGGAACGAACGCGTGTGGCTGTCCTGGGCGCCCGATGCCGGCGTCGTGCTGGCGCGATGATACGGGCTTTGAATCCAACGCCCCCCGGGCGGAAGGCCCACAATGCGCCGAATGCCCGTGGCCGGCGGCTGCTGATCCTGGTTCCCTACGTCTGGCTGGCGGTCTTCTTTTTGGTCCCGTTCCTGATCGTGCTCAAGATCAGCCTGTCGCAGACCGCGATCGCGCAGCCGCCGTATATCCCGGTCTTCGATCCGGCGGGCGGCTTGCCGGGCGTGCGGGATTTTGTCGATGCGCTGTCGCTCGACAATTACGCCTTGCTCGCATCCGATCCCATCTACCTCATCTCCTATGTCCGCAGCGTCGCGATCGCCGCGCTCTCGACTGCGCTGCTGCTGCTGATCGGTTTTCCGCTGGCCTACGGGATGACGCGCGCGCCGCGCCGTTGGCAGGCGATCCTGTTCATGCTGGTGGTGTTGCCGTTCTGGACGTCGTTCCTGATCCGCATCTACGCCTGGATCAACATTCTCCAACGCGAAGGCCTGCTCAATAAGATTCTGCTGGCGCTGCGCATCGTCGACGTACCGCCGGAGTGGCTCGCCAGCGATACGGCGATCTATATCGGGATCGTCTACTCCTATCTGCCGTTCATGGTGCTGCCCATCTATGCGACGCTCGAGAAGCTGCCCGAGACTTTGCTGGAGGCCGCCGCCGATCTCGGCTGCCCGCGCTGGAAGACGTTCTGGCTGGTGACGCTGCCGCTGTCGCTGCCGGGCGTGACCGCGGGCGTGCTGCTCTGCTTCATTCCGATCGTCGGAGAATTCGTCATTCCGGATCTGCTGGGCGGCTCCGATTCGATGATGATCGGGCAGACTTTGTGGGTCGAGTTCTTCAGCAACCGGGATTGGCCGGCTGCCTCGGCGGTCGCGGTCGTGCTGCTCGGCCTCCTGGTGGTGCCGATCGTGATGTATCAGCATCGCCAGATGCGCCAGCTCGAAGACGGCCGTTGATCATGCGCAGGGCTTCCTGGTTCAACGTCGTCTCGGTCGCGCTCGGGCTCGCGTTCCTCTACCTGCCGATCGTGATCCTGGTGATCTATTCCTTCAACGCGTCGCGGCTGGTCGGCATCTGGGGCGGTTGGTCGACGCGCTGGTATGCGGCGCTCCTCGCCGATCAAGGCATGCTGGATTCGGCCTGGATCAGCCTGCGGATCGGGGCGCTGTCGGCGACCGCCGCAACCGTGCTGGGAACGCTCGGCGCCATCGCGCTGGTGCGGGGCGGCCGCTTTCGCACCCGCGTTCTGTTCAGCGGATTGGTCTATGCGCCGCTGGTCATGCCCGAAGTGATTACCGGGCTTTCCCTGCTGCTGCTGTTCGTCGCGCTCGACGTCGACCGCGGGTTCTGGACCATCGCCCTCTCGCATACCACGCTGACCATGTGCTTCGTCACCGTGGTGGTGCAGGCGCGGCTGTTGGACTTCGACATCGCCCTGGAGGAGGCCGCCATGGATCTCGGCTGCCCGCCCTTCAAGACCTTCCTGACCGTGACCCTGCCGTTGATCGCGCCCGCGATCGCAGCCGGCTGGATGCTCGCCTTCACGCTCTCGCTGGACGATCTCGTGATCGCCAGCTTCACCACCGGCCCGGGCGCGACCACGCTGCCGATCCGCATCTATTCGGAGGTACGCCTGGGCGTGAAGCCGGAGATCAACGCGGTCTGCACGATTATGATTGCGGTGGTGGCCGTAGTGGTGGTGGCGGCGTCGCTGTCGACGAAGAGGCGAGTAGCGAGTAGCGAATAGACTCGCCGTCACTATTCGTTACTCGCTACTTTTTATTCGCTCACTCACTCACTCACTCCGCGGCGGCCTGAACAGATAGATCAGGAACCAGACCGGCACGATCACGAGCGAGCCGAGCAGAAGATTGGGAAGCGCCCAGGTGACGCCCTGCCGGGCCAGCTCCATGATGCGGTCCTGGGAGAGGCCGAATTCCCGGATCAACTGCTCGGTCGTGATGCCGAAATGCGCCAGGATGGTGCCGACGATCAGCGAGGCCACCGCGACCTTGACCAATGTGCGCAGGAAACCGTGAAGCATCGGGGCCTCGTCGCCACCGCATCAGCCGCTGATTCGTTCGATCGGGATGATAGTCGATCGGGCGTGCGCCGCCCACGATCCGTCGATCAACGGCCCGGCTGCGGCGCGCAGCGGCTCTTGTCATTCTGCTCCACGGACGCGAGCTCCTGGGACGCTGCCGGCTGGCAGTCGGCATCGGCCGGTCGTTGCGCGCGCGCCGCGCGATTGCGGATCGTCTCCAGCAGCGGGGCGGCGGCACCCGATCGTTTCATGAGGACCTGGACGTCGGGGAGCAGGAGCGGATCGTCCCACGGCCCCCGCACCATGAACGGCAGCTCGAACGCCGGCGCGGCGGCGTCGGCGGCACCGTTGGTCGGCGCCGCCAGCAGGCTCGCGGTCCCGGTCAGGTCGAGATCGCGCGCCGGGATCGAAGCCGAGCCGGCGAGGCCCAGCCGCAAGGACGGTCCCTCGATGTGCACATCGTCCACATTGATGGTGCCCTGATCGATCTTCACACTGGCCGACAGCAGGTTGTAGGGCGTCTTCCCGCTACGCAATTCATTGCCGCCCGAGAGCGGGCTTTTCGCCAGGCGCTTGAGCAATTGCTCGACATTGAGCCCGGCGATGGCGCCCTTGCGGCTGATCAGGTTGGCGGTGCCGTTGAGCCCCTTGGTGAGGCCATAGACGCTGTCCCCCCGGCTGTCGACCGCAAAGCCGAGATTGCCCTTGCCTTCGATCCGGCGAATTCCGAACAGCTCGCCCAGACATTGATCGAGGTCGACGTCGGCGAATTGCAGCTGGGCCTTCATCTCGGCTCCCCCGGGCGCTTGCGCCAACCCGAAGGATCCCTTCACCACGCCGCCGAAGGCCTCGGACTCCCCGACCGTGACGGTGAAATGGCCGCCGTGCAGATTGGTCGCGACCGCGGTGCGGCCGAGCTTGGCATTGGCGAGGGTCACGCGGGCGGCCGACAGCCTGAGATCGACGTCGACGTCATTGAGGCCATCGAGCGCGAACGGCACGCGCTCCCAAATTCGGTCGCCCGAGGTGAGCAGCCGGATGGCGGAAACGTAGGGCGTCAAATCGAGGCTCTCGGTCGCGAGCGTGCCCTGCACGGACTGCCGTCCGTCGGCCACGAAGGTCAACGCGCCTTCACCGACATTGCCGTCGAGCTCCACGTTGACGCCGGAGAGGCCGACGTTGCCGCCGACCACGTTGGTCTGTGCCTTGAGCGAAAATCGGCCGAAGCCGCCGCCGGGCGGCGTGCGGTGCGCGGCCCAGCGCATCGTATCGCGCAGCGACGGGCTGTCGGCGGCGAGCGTGCCTTCCATCCGCAGCGTGGGACTGCGGCTGATATAGCCGTCGAAGGCGAACTTGACGGGTGCTCCGCTGAAACGGACCTTAAGCCCCGAGCGGTCGCCCACCAGGGCCGCCACGAAGTCGCTGAAACTGAACGCGCCCTCGATAATCTCGTCGTGCCAGATGAAGCGGCCGGTCGCCGCGAAGGTCTTCGAGATCGATGGCCAGGCCAGCGCGAACTCGACATTGCTGAGCGTCTCGGTGATCTTGCGCGCCTCGTTGCGCAGGATCACCTTGCCGTCGCCGATCCGGATTTCGGAAAACGACACGACGCGATCGGGACTGGGCTGCAGGGCCCGCGCCAGCATCTCGACATGGCTCGACCAGTTCGAGCGCCCGTCGGGCGTAAACGAGATCGTAATGGTCGGACGCACCAGCGAAACATCCGCGATCTCGACGCGGCCGATGAGGAGCGGGAAGAAGCGCAAGCGCACCACCAGCTGCTCGACCGTCATCGCCGGTTCGCCGCTGTGGTTGTCGCTGAGCGCCACCTGGTCAAAGACCACGGTGCTGGACGGGAAAAGCGATACCGCCACGTCCCCGCGCAGCACCGGGTCGAGGCCGGTGACCGAGCGGATCTCGGCTTTGACCGAATCGCGGACCGTATCGGCGGGGATCAGCAGCGACAGCAGCACGAGCGCCGCGAACGCCGCCCCGGCCAGGGCCGCGGCGGCAAGTCCAAGGCGCTTGATGCCGATGGCCGCGATCAAGGCTTAGTCTTTCCGATTGTTCGGCGGCGTGCCGGGGAGCCACAGCGGTGGTGAAGGGGCGCCTGCCTTGTGGCGAGCGTCTGTGTCGCTTTCGTGGCCGTGCGTGCGCCGCAGCAGACCGATCGGGATGCACCCCCGCCCCATACCCAAACCCTTGC
>DASZKX010000285.1:0-5019 GCA_035552735.1 Xanthobacteraceae bacterium | reverse complement strand
GTCCGGCAGCACCGGCAGGGGATGGAACTCGATTCCCTCCTCGTGCAGCTTCTTGGCGTCGTCGGGCGAGGCCTCGCCGTAGATCGAGCGGTGGTCGATCTCGCCGTAGTGCATCTTGCGGGCTTCCTCGGGAAATTTCGGGCCGACGTAATCGGCGTTCTTGGTCAGGTGCTCGCGCAGCTCCTTGAGCTTTTTGCGCAGCTCGCGTTCCTGCGGCGACGCCATGGCGACCGGCGTCTTCTCGCTCGGCTCACCGGTCGCTTCGCTCGACGGCGGCAGCGCCTGGTCGCGCTTGCGCGATCCGGCCACCCGCGGGCTCATGATCTCCTTCTCGACCTTGGGGGTTCCGCAGGTCGGGCAGGTGACGAGCTTCTGCTTGGCCTGCTTGTCGTAGGCCGCTGAATTCTGGAACCAGCTCTCGAAGGGATGGCCCTGGGCGCAGACGAGCGCGTAGCGGATCATTGCGGCTCTCCGAGCCGCGCTCGCGCCGCCGCGAACGCGATCGGTTCCGCGATCGGCCCGGCCAGCTCGAACCGGCGCCCGTGCTGCAAGGAGGGAACGCGGCCGCGCGCGGCCGCCACCGCCGCCAGATCGACCGCCGCCAGCACGACGCCGGGCTCGATGCCGCCTTCGGCCAGAATGGTGCCCCAGGGATCGACCACCAGCGAATGGCCGTAGGTGTCGCGGCCGTTCTCGTGGCGGCCGCCCTGGGCGGCCGCGAACACGAAGCTGCCGTTCTCGATGGCGCGCGCGCGCACCAGCACATGCCAGTGCGCTTCGCCGGTCTGGCGCGTGAACGCCGAGGGGATCGCCAGCATCGAGCTGCCGGCCTCGGCCAGCGCCCGGTAGAGGGCCGGAAACCGCAGGTCATAGCAGATGGTGAGGCCGAGCCGCCCCCACGGCAGGTCGGCCGCGACCGCGACCTCGCCGGGCCGGAAATTGCGCGACTCGCGATAGCTTTCGCCATTCGGGAGATCGACGTCGAACATGTGGATCTTGTCGTAGCGCGCGACGATCTCGCCCGCGCGGTCGATCAGGAAGGAACGGTTGGCGGCGCGCTCGCCGGTGAGCTTGATCGCCAGCGAGCCGACATGGAGATGGATCGCGTGCTTGCGGGCGAGCTCCCGGAAGGCCGCGAGGCTGCGATCGGCTTCCTCCGGCACGATCGCGGCGAACAGCCGCTCGCGCCTGACCTCCATGATGTTGGTCATCTCGGGCGTCAGCACATATTCGGCGCCGCCCGCCTTGGCTTCGCCGATGAGCTTGCTCGCCACGTCGAGATTGACCACCGGATCGAGACCCGAGCGCATCTGGACGAGGCCGACCGTGAATGTCGACGGGCCGCTCGTTTGGCTCATGCGGCGGGACTTTCCGGGGCGGGCTCTTCCGGGGCGGGCTCTTGATCCATCGTCAGCAGCGGATCGAGCCTGCCGGCGCGCTCGAGATCGTAAAGGTCGTCATAACCGCCCACATGGGTCGAGCCGATGAAAATCTGCGGGACGGTCATGCGTCCATTGGCGCGCTCGACCATTCGGCTGCGTCCCTCATGGTCTCCGGTCACGTCGATCTCGGAGAAATCCACGCCTTTCCGGGTCAAGAGTGCCTTGGCGGATCGGCAATAGCCACAAAAGCGGGTGGTGTAGATCTCGATGCGGGCCATTGTGGTCATAATGTCTTATCGCACCGTTTATATGGGAACGCGCGCCGGCGCTACAACCCGGGCGAACACCAGCACATCGACGCTCGCGGCACCCGCGCGCAGAAGCGCCCGGGTGCAAGCCTCAATGGTGGCGCCCGAGGTCAGCACGTCATCGACCAGCACCAGCCGGCGGCCCGCCACCTCGATCCTGGCGTCCGGGCGCACCGCGAATGCGCCCTGCACGTTCGCGGCCCGCTCGGTGCGGGCAAGCCCGACCTGCTGGGCGGTGGCTTTGACGCGCTTGAGCGCCGCAAAGGACACCTGCCGCCCGCTCGCCTTGGCGATCACCTCGGCCAGCAGGGCGGACTGGTTGAACCGCCGCTGCCACTGGCGCCGCCAGTGCAGCGGCACCGGCACCAAAAGGTCGGCATCGGCGGTGAGCTCGCGGCCCGCATTCGCCATCCAGCGGCCCATGATCGGGGCGAGATCGAGCCGGTCTGCGTACTTCAACGCATGCACCAGCACGCGAGCGGTCTCGTCGAAGCACACCGCCGCCCGCGACCGGCTATAGGGGGGCGGATCGGCGATCGCCTCCATGGAGAGGACGCCGGGCCCGGGATCGAACGGAAACGGGGTGCCGAGCCGCTCGCAATAAGGCGGCGCGATGAAGGAGAGCTTCGACCAGCAGGCCGCGCACAGGCCCTCGCCCACCACCGGCTCGCGGCAGGCGGGACAGACTTGCGGCAGCGCCACCGCAAGCGCGAGCCCGAAGACCGAGCGGATGGCCCCCATCAGGGGCGCCAAGCGCCCGCTGCGAGGTTCCGCGACCGTGAGCTCCGTCGGCATGCCCAAACGATATCGTTCTGCCGCGCCGGTCGTAAAGGTCGCTGCGGGCGATGCGGTCGCCCGGCCAGACCGGGAGTTCCGGCTTCGGGATGCCGCCGGGGCGTGGCAGAATGGAGCAATGGCGCTCAATCCTTTGGCTCCGAGTCCTTTGGCCTCAAGTCCTTTGGCCTCCAGTCACGTGATCATCGATCGTGCTCTGCTGCGTGCCCGCCGGCGGCGCGCGCTGGCGCTCGGGCCCGCCACGTTCCTGGCCGACCGGGTGGCCGAGGAGCTGGCCGATCGATTGGCGACCGTGCTGCGCAGCTTCCCGTGCGCACTTGATCTCGGCAGCCCCACCGACGCGGTGCGGCACATGCTCGCCCGCAGCCACAAGGTCGAGGCCATCATCGCGGCCAACCCGCTGCTGCAAGACGCGCCCATGAAAGACGCGCTCACGAAAGACGCGCTCACGAAAGACGCGCCCATGAAAGACGCCCCCGTGAGAGACGCCCCGATGGAAACCGGCCCGCCCAGCCTTGCCGTCGCGGCCGACGAGGAGGCTTTGCCGTTCCGCGACGGCGCGCTTGATCTCGTGGTGTCGGGGCTGGGGCTCCATTTCGTCAACGATCTGCCCGGGACCCTGGTGCAGATCCGCCGCGCCCTCAAGCCGGACGGCCTGTTCATGGCGGCGCTGCTGGGCGGCGATTCGTTGAGCGAGCTGCGCCAAGCCTTCGCGGCCGCCGAAGCCGAGATCGACGGCGGCATGTCGCCACGCGTCCTGCCGTTCGCCGATCTGCGCGACCTCGGAGCGCTGCTGCAGCGGGCCGGCTTCGCGCTGCCGGTCACCGACGTGGACCGCCTTACGGTGCGCTACGCCTCGCCGCTCGCCTTGATGCACGAGCTGCGCCGCATGGGGGCTTCCAATCCGCTCGTCGATCGCAGCCGGCGCCCACTGCGGCGCGCGACGCTCGCCCGCATGCTGGAGATCTACGCGGAGCGTTTCGCCGATCCGGACCGGCGCATCAGGGCGACCTTCGAGATCGTCTATTTGTCGGGCTGGGCGCCGCACGAGAGCCAGCAGCAACCGCTCGCCCCCGGCTCCGCCCGCAGCCGCCTCGCCGATGCGCTCGGCACCCAGGAACGCTCGGCGGGGGAAAAGGCCGGGTAGGGCACAATCGCTTTATTGCGCCATCGGCCTCGCCAAGCGGCGCAAAGCGATTGCGCCCTACGAACCACCTATTGGCTTGCCGACAAGGCCCGCCTCGCCCATCCTGACGCCCTTGGTATATCCGCACACCCAAGATGGAGGAGCAAATGGTCAATCTCAGCCTAGACAAGCTTGATGTAACGCCACGCCGAAGCTTCTTCGGCCTTGCCGGTGCGATGGCACTGGGGCTCTCCGGGTTGGCGCCCACGCCGTCGCGCGCGCAGTCGGCCGCGCCGGGTGCGGACGGCCCGGATTGGCCCGGAAAGCTCAAGGGACGCCACCGCCAGGTGGTCGACGCCATCGAGGTCAATTCCGGCTTTCCGCTGGCCTTCGCCTACACGTTCCTGGCCCCGAACGCGGCGCCGGGCGCAGCGACAGCGGTCGTCGTCCTGCGCCATGCGGCGTTCCCGATCGCTCTCAACAACGCGATGTGGGAAAAGTACAAGATTGGTCAATCGTTCAACATCGTCGATCCGGAGACCAAGACGCCGGCGGTGAAGAATCCGTTCCTGCATCCCAAGCCCGGCGTTCTCTTGGTGGATGATATGGCGGTTGATAGGCTGCTCGCGAACGGTACGGTGTTTGGTGCCTGCAACGTCGCGCTGATGGTCCAAAGCAAGCGCCTCGCCAGCAATGCCGGCGTGAGCGCCGAGGAGGCCGCAAAGGAATGGGCGGCCAACGTGGTGCCGGGGATAACCGTCATCCCGTCGGGAACATGGGGCGTCAACCGCGCGCAGGAAGCCGGCTGCACCTATTGCGCGGGCGGGTGAAGACGGGTAGGGCGCAATCGCTTTATTGCGCCGCTTGGCCAGGCCGCATGGATTGCGCCGTTTGGCGAGGCTGATGGCGCAATAAAGCGATTGCGCCCTACGCGCCGCGTCGCATGGGACCGCCGATGGCGCAATAAAGCGATTGCGCCCTACGCGCCGTGTCGCATGGCACCGCCGATGGCGCAATAAAGCGATTGCGCCCTACAGCAAATCCATCAGGTGGGCCACCAGCGGCTCGTCGGCGGGCGGCATCGGGTAGTCGCGCAAGCGGCTGGGCCGCACCCAGGCGAGCCGCTGGCCTTCCCGAGGCGCCAGCGTTCCGTCCCAGCGCCGGCACACATAGAGCGGCATCAGGAGATGGAAATCCGGATAGCCGTGGCTCGCGAACGTCAGTGGTGCCAGGCACGCCTCCTGGACCACGATGCCGAGCTCCTCCATGAGCTCGCGGATCAGACTTTGCTCCGGGCGCTCGCCCGGCTCGACCTTGCCGCCCGGAAACTCCCACAGGCCCGCCATCGCCTTGCCGGCCGGCCGTTCCGCCAGCAGCACGCGCCCATCCGCATCGATGAGCGCGCAGG
>DASZKX010000284.1:0-6008 GCA_035552735.1 Xanthobacteraceae bacterium | reverse complement strand
CGCCTCAGGCCCACAGCCGTTCGCTCTCGAGGCCCTTATAGATGCCGGCGACGAACTCGCCGTAGCCGTTGAACAAGAGGGTCGGCCGCCGCTCGCCGACGCCGATCAGCATCTCGCTCGCCTGGCTCCAGCGCGGATGCGCCACCTGCGGATTGACGTTGGCCCAGAAGCCGTATTCGGACGCCTGCAGTGCCTCCCAATAGGTCTTGGGCCGCTGGTCCGTGAAGGTGAAATGGGTGATCGATTTGACCGACTTGAAGCCGTACTTCCACGGGACCGCCAGCCGCAGCGGGGCGCCCTGCGATTTCGACACCGGCTTGCCGTAGGCGCCGGTCACCAGGAAGGCGAGCTCGTTGGTGGCCTCCGCCATGGTGAGGCCTTCCACATAGGGCCACGGATACCAGGTCTGCTTCTGCGCCGGCGCCACCACCGGATCGAGGAAGGTCTCCATCTTGAGATATTTCGCCGAGGACAGCGGCTTTGCCAGCTCGACCAGCTTGGCGAGCGGGAAGCCCGACCACGGGATTGCCATGCCCCAGGCCTCGACGCAGCGGTGGCGATAGAGCCGCTCCTCGAGCGGCATCTTGCGGATGAGGTCGTCGAGGCCGATCTCCTGCTCCTTCTCCACCATACCGTCGATCTTTACGGTCCAGGGCCGCAGCTTGAGCGCCTGGGCGTTGCGGGCAATCTGCTTGGAGGTGCCGAACTCGTAGAAATTGTTGTAGTTGGTGTTGATCTTCTCGTCCGTGATGGGCCGGTCGAGCACGTACTTCTCGTTGCGCTTGACCGGATAGAGATCGGCGGTCGGATCCGGCACGTCGGCGGCGCGCTGCGCCAAAGCGAGCGTGGGCGACAACGAGAGCGCGGCGATTCCGGTCGCCAGAAAGGCGCGGCGGTCGAGGAACAGATGCTCGGGCGTGGCGCGATGCTCGGGAATTTCCCATCCGCGGCGGCGAATAACATGCATGAGGCGATCCTCCAGCTCGGGTAACTCTGCAGTACGCGGCGGCGCGGTCACCTGCAAGTCACAGGTGCGGCAACCACAAATGGATCGGTCAGGCGGCCGCCGCCTTGCGGGCCGCCACGATCTGCTCGGCGGTGCGGCCGGTGAGCTCGGCCATATGGTCGAACTTGGAGGTGAACGTCCCGACCCCGGCGGTCGCCGAGCGCACCTCCACGATCAGATCGCCGACCGCAGCCTCCGGCATCTGCACCCGCACCACGTCCCAGCCGTCCCAGCCCGTGCGGGTGTCGAAACCGAGGATCTGGCCGCGCCGTCCCGCCATGAGGGCGTTCATCTTGGCGGTGGCCTCGGAGGGGCAGACGATCTCGACCTGATGGATCGGCTCGAGCAGCACCGGGGTGCACTGCGGCAGCCCTTCGACCAGGCCGAGGCGGCCGGCGATGCGGAACGCCATGTCGGAGGAATCGACCGTGTGATAGGAGCCGTCGATCAGCTTCACCACGACGTCGACGACCGGGAAGCCGAGCGGGCCGTGCTTGAGGGCGTCGACGACCCCTTCCTCCACCGACGGGATATAGTTACGCGGCACCACCCCGCCCTTGATCTCCTCGGTGAACACGAAGCCCGCGCCGCGTGGCAGCGGCTTGATGTCGAGCACCACGTCGCCGAACTGACCGTGGCCGCCAGACTGCTTCTTGTGCCGCCCGCGCTGAACGATCCCCTTCTTGATAGTCTCCCGGTAGCCGACCGTCGGTTTGCGGGTCACGATCGGCACGCCGAAGCGATCGGCCAGCCGCTCGGTCGCCACCCGCAGGTGCATCTCGCCCTGCCCCCACATCACCACTTCGTGGGCCTCGGGATTGTGGATGACGGTGAGCGAGGGATCCTCCTCGAGCAGCCGGGTGAGGGCCTGGCCGAGCTTGACGTCGTCCTTGCGCTCCTTGGCGGCGACCGCGATGGCGAGGACCGGCGGCAGCGCCGTGACCTGGGCGAGCTGCGGATGCGCCTGCTTCCCGGCGGTCAGCGTATCGCCGGTATCGGCGTGGTCGAGCTTGCCGAGCGCGACGGTTTCGCCGGTTTGCGCGGGCCCGCGTTTCTCGCTCCCGGGCCCCAATAGCCGGAACACCCCGGCGACCCGCCCGGCCTCGCGCTCGGGGGTGATGAAGGTGGTGCCGTCGCCGACCGGCCCGTTGAGGACGCGCACCACCGACATCTTGCCGCCGTGCGCCGTGTGGAAGGTCTTGATCACGGCGGCGAGCGGATCATGGCCGGCCTTGAGGCCGAGGCGCGCGATCGTCTTCTCCACCGTCGGGGCCTCGTGCCGCAGCGCCTTGAGCAGCCGCAGCACGCCGTTGGTGCGGGTCGCGGTGCCGATCAGGACCGGGCAAACCAGCCCGTCGCGCAGCTCCTTGGTGAGATCATCGAAGATCTTGTCGCGCGGCGGCGGGATGTCCTCGAGCAACTGCTCCATCAACTGGTCGTCGTGATCGGCGAGCGTCTCCAGCATGCTGAAGCGCGCGTCCTTCTCGCGGTTGAGCTCGTCGCCCGCGAGCTCGATGATCTCGGAGGGGGCGTGCTCCTTGTAGACATAGGCCCGCTCGAGCGCGAGATCGGTGAATCCGCTGATGATGTCGCCCGACCAGATCGGGATCTGCCGCAGCAGCAAGGGCATGCGCGAAGCCGGCTGCAGGAAGCTCACCGTGTCACGGACGCGCTTGTCGGCCTTGTCGATCTTGTTGAGGAACAGGAAGTGCGGAATCTTCTGGTCTTCCAGCTCGCGCAGGATCAATTGCAGCTGCGGCACCTTCTTCTCGTCCGCCTCGCAGACCACCACGGCGGCATCGATGAAGGGCAGCACGGCGCGCATGTCGTGAATGAACTCGACCGATCCCGGACAATCGATGAAGGCGTAGCCGTCCCCCATGAACGTGGTCGTCGCCACCGACAGCTCGACGCTCATCTGGTGATGGCGCGATTCCTTGCTGGCGTCGCCGACGGTGGTGCCGGCCTCGACCGTGCCCTGGCGCTGAATCGCGCCGGTGCGCACCAAGATGGCTTCGAGCAGCGTGGTCTTGCCGCTCTGGAACGGGCCCAGCAGCGCAATGCAGCGTGGACCCGCGGCTCGTGTATCGTTCAGTGCCATGATTGCCTCCCACAGCGACCGGACCCGGCCTGATCAGAGACCTTCAATCCATCGTTTCAGGCCGAAGGGGGGATTGGCAAGAGGCGGCATCGCCTCACCGGCGGCGCACGCGCGAAGTCATGCGCAAGCAGCCGCCGCGAGACTCGAAATACCGGACGGCTCGGACCGCGCGATGGCGCTTCAGCGCGAGGGACGGATGCTGAGATTGGCGACCCCGAGCGCGAGATTGAGGCCGACCTGTCCGGTTAAGGACACCGGCTGCAGTGCCACGGTCCGGCTGGAACCGCCCACCAGGACATTGGCGCCGAGGCCGACCGCGATCGTGGCTTCGCCGCTCGCACCCGCATAATCGCCGGCCAGGAACCCGTATCCGCGGCTCGTATCCGCATAGACGGCCCAGACCATCGAACCTCCGGCCGTGGCCCCGAGATCGAGGCCGAATTTCGTGATGGTGCCGAAATAGCCCTCCTGCGGGCCCGGGGTGTCAGGCGTGAACAGGCAGTTGACGGTCCGCTGCGAGCCGATGATCAGGCCGAGGCCGGCGGAGACGTCGCAATTGAGGACGCCGGCGCGAACCCGCTGCGCTTGCGCGCGCTCGCCGCTAAACGACAGCGCCGCGAATGCCAGAATCAAGGCCCCCATCGAGGCCCCCATGATAGCTCGATGCATTTACCCCTCCCTGCTTCGGTCCGTTCGGTCCGAGACCAGCTCCGATCTATAAGCCGGCCCGGCCGGAACCCAAGCTCCCATTCTCGAAATCCTATCCTAGCGCATCATCCGTTCCAGTGGAATCGGATTGCCGGTTCGCAGCCCCTTACCGCAGGCTCCCGCAGAAGCGCTGGATACGCCGGCAGGCCTCCTCCAGGTCCGCGGTCTTGGTCGCGTAGGAGATCCGGAAGGCGGGGCCGAGCCCGAATGCCGTGCCCTGTACCACCGCCACCCCTTCGGCCTCCAAAAGCTCGGTCACGAAATCCTCGTCGGAGGCGATCCGCTTGCCGGAAGGCGCGGCCTTGCCGATGGTGCCCTTGCAGGTCGGGTAGACGTAGAACGCGCCCTCGGGCTTGAGGCAGTTCAGGCCGTTGGCCTGATTGAGCATGGAGACGCAGAGGTCGCGCCGCTCCTTGAACACCTTGTTGTGCTCGGCGATGAAATCCTGCGGCCCGTCCAGGGCCTCGACCGCGGCCCACTGCGCGATGGCGTTCGGGTTCGTGGTCGACTGCGACTGCAGCGTCGCGATGGCCTTGATGAGCATCTCGGGCCCGCCCGCATAGCCGATGCGCCAGCCGGTCATGCAATAGGCCTTGGACACGCCGTTGAGCGTCAAGGTGCGCTCGTACAGCGCCGGCTCGACCTGGGTCGGACTGAAGAACTTGAATTCGTCGTAGACCAGATGCTCGTACATGTCGTCGCTCAAGAGCCAGACATGCGGGTGCTTCAACAGGACGTCGGTTATCGCCTTGACCTCGGCGCGGCTGTAGGCCGCCCCGGTCGGGTTCGAGGGCGAATTGAAGATCAGCCACTTGGTATTGCGGGTGATCGCCTTCTCGAGCGCCTCCGGCTTCATCTTGAAGCCATCCTCGGGCCTGGTCTCGACGACGACAGGTGTGGCGCCGGACAGCATCACGATGTCGTAATAGCTCACCCAATAGGGCGCCGGAATGATGACCTCGTCGCCCGGATTGAGCGTCACCATCAGGGCGTTGTAGAGCACCTGCTTGCCGCCGGCGCCAACCGAGATCTGCGCGGGCTTGTAGTCGAGCGCGTTCTCGCGCTTGAACTTGCGCGCGATCGCCGCCTTGAGCTCGGCGATGCCGTCGATATTGGTGTACTTGCTCTCGCCGCGCTCGATCGCCTTGATGGCGGCGCGCTTGATGTTGTCCGGGGTGTCGAAATCCGGCTCTCCTGCTCCCAGGCCGATGACGTTGCGCCCGGCCGCCTTGAGCGCGCGGGCCTTGTCCGTCACCGCAATGGTGGCAGAGGGCTTGATGCGCTTGAGCGAATCCGCGAGGAAGGCCATGGACGTCTCCAATCGAGGCTGGTCGTGCGGGTGGGTCCTAAAGCATTTTCAGGAGAAGTGGAATCTGCTTTCGATATAAAATCGCGACATTCCCAAGAAACCCGCAGAAACTGGCGCTGCCCGCATCCGGGCCGGGGCGCTTCGGAAGGCCATTGGAACCCGATTGACCTCCGCCGCGACGGTGGCATGCTTCCGCCGGCGCCGGCGGAATGAAAATGTCCCAAGTCGTCGCCGGCGAAGAGCAATTTCTTTTCTGTCGATGTTGTGATCGCGGCTCAATCGCGCTTCGCCTATGTTGCGGCGCCTTGTGCGTCATGCGTTATTCATGCGTATTGGCTTGATTGCGTAATGCGTTATTCGTCGCTGCGTCACGACATTGCCGCGGTCGTGTTGCACAGGACGGCGGTGTTGATCCGGCTAGATCCGGCCGAGTCGGGCAGGCCCTTGCGGGCAGGCCCAAAATGGGCAGACGGGGACGCGATGTATACTCTCTACTCCATGCAGCGCTCGGGCAACAGCTACAAGGTGCGCCTCGCACTCGCCGAGCTCTCAATCCCCTATCGCCTGATCGAGATCGACATCCTGCGCGGGGAGAGCCGCACCCCGGAATTTCTGACCAAGAACCCGAGCGGTCAGGTGCCGCTCCTGGAGGTCGCGCCGGATCGCCATCTGGCCGAGTCGAACGCGATCCTCTGGTATGTGGCGGGCGGCTCGCCCTTGGCGCCTGAGGACCGCATCGAGCGCGCCGAGGCGCTGCAATGGATGTTCTTCGAGCAGCACAGCCTGGAGCCCAATATCGGGGCGGCCTATTTCTGGTTGGTCCTGGTGAAAGGCGGCCGCGAGCTGCAGCAGCACGCGCTGGAGGACTGGATGGAGCAGGGCTA
>DASZKX010000283.1:0-6571 GCA_035552735.1 Xanthobacteraceae bacterium | reverse complement strand
CGCTCCTGTTCCAGCTCGGCTTCCACATGACGGCGTTCCAGTCCGGCCTGATCACGCTCTGCAACGTTATCGGCGCCATGGGGATGAAGACCATCATTCCCATCATCCTGCGCAATATCGGTTTCCGCCGCGCCCTCACGGCGAACGCGCTCATCAGCACCACGCTGGTCGCGGCCTGCGCCACCTTCGTGCCGGGCGTGTCGTTCGTCTGGGTGGTGGCGGTCCTGACCTGCGGCGGCTTCTTCCGCTCGCTCGAGTTCACCAGCCTCAACACCATCGCGTATGCGGACGTCGACCACCGCTTCATGAGCCGCGCCACCTCGCTGATCGCGGTCGGGCAGCAATTGTCGATCTCGGTCGGCGTCGCGGTCGGGGCGCTGGCGGTCGACTTGACGCTCTGGTGGCGCGGCCACGACACCATCATGGCGGAAGACTTCCGGCCGGCCTGGCTGATCGTATCGGCGATCTCGGCGCTGAGCTGCGTGGTGTTCTGGCGGATGCCCTCCGATGCCGGCGCTGCGCTCGCGCAACGCGCACCGGCGCCGGCGGTCGGCCCGGCCGCGGCTGCAGCCACCACCGAGAGCGCGGCAGCGGCCACAACGACAGCAGGAGTCGCTCCGACGGGTGCCAGCGGCGCGGATATCGACGAGAAACGCAGATGAAACCATTGGCGTCGTCGCTGCGAAAAGCAGGGACCCATACGCCGTGCGCTCTCGATAAGCTGCGGCGTATGGGTCCCGGCTCCGTTAGCGCGTTTACGCGCGTCTTCGACGCGCTATGGGCCGGGACGACAGGGATGTCGGAGCGCGAGAAAATCTGTAGCTCAGCGTGCCCGAAAGCCGCGCGCCAGGAGGTAGAGCTCGGCCGAGTCGGCACGGCTCGCCGCCGGCTTCACGTGCTTCACGCTGGCAAAATCCTTTTTCAGCTGCGCCAGCAGGGTAGCCTCGGTGCCGCCTTGCAGCACCTTGCAGAGGAACGCGCCACCGGGCTTGAGCACGTCATGCGCCATCTCGGCGGCCGCTTCGGCAAGCGCCATGATCTTGATATGATCGGTGGCGCGGTGGCCGGTGGCGTTGGCCGCCATGTCGGAGAGAACGACGTCGGCTGGCCCGCCCAACATCTCCTTGATGGCATCGGGCGCCGATGCGTCGAGAAAGTCGAGCTGGGCAAATTGGACGCCCGGGATCGCCATCATGTCGAGGACGTCGATCGCCACCACGCGCCCTCGGCCCTCCGCGGCGCCCACCCGCTTGGCGACCACCTGGCTCCAGCCGCCGGGCGCGGCACCGAGATCGACCACGCCGGCGCCGAGCCGCAGCAGGCTCTGCTTGTCGTCGATCTCGATCAGCTTGTAAGCGGCGCGCGAGCGAAAGCCTTCACGCTTGGCACGCGCCACATAGGGATCGTTGAGCTGGCGATCGAGCCACAGCTTCGACGACAGAGTGCGGCCGCGGCCGGACTTGACCTGCACCTTCAACGGACGTCGGCTGTCATCGCGGGTCATCGGAGCCTGCTCAGGCCTGCGGCATCCAGCGCAGACATAGGGTTTTCCGCGGGCTCTGGCGCGTAAGGTCGGACGGTGATCCTACCGCCGGGTTGCGGTACGCGGTGGTGGTCTCGGTCATAGCGTAGATGGGCGAAGTTTCCGCGAAAATCGTGAGGGACTGGATGGACCCCATGGCCCCCTGGCGAACCGGCGGCTCCTGACCGCAGCTTATCGCACAATCTACCATCGGGCGAGGAAAGGCGAATAAAGCCTCTTAATGTCATATGAATCCCGGGCTTCCTCACGGGCCGGTCCGAGTCGGCCGCCGGTGTCGGCAGCAGGAGTGGCCGCCACGGCAAAATTGCCACACCCGCGCACAAAGCGCTTCGCGGCTGGCGATTCCCGTTGCCGCCGCAAAGCCCAGGGCGCAACCTGATCGGGGGGAGGACGGCTTCGGTCCTTCAAGTCGGGTGGAGCTTTCCATGAAGTGGGGTGCACTCACGGGCGGTATTGCGCTCGCCGCTCTTGCGTCATTGCCGGCATCGCTGCCGGCATCATCGCCGGCCCGCGCCGCCGACATGACACCGATCGCGCAACGCCCGGTAACCTCGGGCTACATTCCGGCGCAATTCTTCTGGACCGGATTCTATATCGGGGCCGGCATCGGCGGCGACTGGGGCACCGCGACCTTAACTGATCCGTTGATCGCGGCGACAGCCTCGCCGTCGCTCAAGGGTTTTTTGGTCACCGGCATATCCGGGGTCAATTTCCAGATCAGCTCCGTGGTGGTCGGCGTCGAGGCGGACTTTACCGACCCCTTTGCCAAGGGCAGCGCCCTCGATTCCAACGGCAACAACCTGCAGGCCCAGGTGTTCTGGACCAGCTCGGTCACCGGCCGCCTCGGCATGGCGTTCGATCGTTTGCTGATTTACGGCAAGGGCGGCGTCGCTTTCGATTATGATCGCGACACGGTGACCAAGCCCGACACCACCACGGCGATCGGCAGCCTCTACCACGTGGGATGGACGGTCGGCGGCGGCGTGGAATATGCCGTCACCGATCATTGGACCGGCCGCCTCGAATACGACTATTTAAGATTCGCGTCCAAGGGGTTGACGTACCAGGGGACTGCGACCCCGCCGTTAGTGCTCAATGTGAGCGGAACCGCTGGTCTCAACCTCGGTGAGATCAAGGCCGTCATGGCCTACAAATTCTAACGCGACGCGATTACGCGCGTGAGGATCGGCTAGGCACGGCTCATCTGGCCGTCCCAGATGCCGTCCTGGCGCATCATCTTGACCAGCATGCCTTCGCGTAAGCCCCGGTCGGCGACCCGCAGCCGCGGACACGGGAAGGCGCGGCGGATCGCCTCCAGGATGGCGCAACCGGCAAGCACGAGATCGGCGCGCTCATTGCCGATGCACGGATTCGCAGCGCGTTCCTCGTAGCTCATGTCGAGCAGGCGCTCGATCACCCCGGTCACTTCGTCGTCGCTCATCCAGCAGCCGTCGACGCGGCGGCGCTCGTAGCGGCGCAGATCGAGGTGCACGCCCGCGATGGTGGTCACCGTGCCCGAGGTGCCCAACATGTGAACGTCCTCGATGCCGCGGCTGCCGCTCTCGGTCACGAAACGCTCGACGAAGACCGCGACCTCGGCCACCATGGCTTCATAGACGTCGCGCGTGACCTTATGCCCGCCGTGGCGCTCGGCGAGCGTCACCACGCCGACCGGCAACGAAGCCCAGGCCTCGATCTGCGGCAGCGGCGGGCCGCGCTCGACCGGCGCCGAGCGCGCGAGCCGCACCAGCTCGGACGATCCGCCGCCGATATCGAACAGAATCACGCCCTGCGCCTGCGGATCGATCAGCGGGGTGCAACCGGAGGCCGCGAGCTCCGCCTCGGTCTCGCGGTCGATGACCTCGAGCTCGAGTCCGACCTCCTGCACGACGCGCGCGCGGAATTCCGCCCCGTTGACGGCGGCCCGGCAGGCTTCGGTGGCGATCAGGCGGGCGCGCGTGACGCCACGGTTTTTCATCTTGTCCCGGCAGATGCTCAGCGCCTCGACCGCACGCTCGATCGCGGCTTCGTTGAGGCGGCCGGACGCCGATACCCCCTCGCCCAGGCGGATGATGCGCGAGAAGGCGTCGATGACATGGAACCCGTCGCCGGAGGGCCGCGCCACCAGAAGCCGGCAATTGTTGGTGCCGAGATCGAGCGCCCCGTAGACCGAGCCGCCGTCGTCCGGCACGCTCTCGGCACGCTCGCGACGCGGAAAGCCATAAAGCGACCGCCGACCCCAGCGGGAGCGCCGCTGCGCCCGTTCACGGGCAGGGTCGAGGTCACCGGTCCGCCGGGCCTCGTCATCCATCGAATGCCTTCCTGCCGCGCCAGAGCGCTCCCGGCGTTGGCTCGACGGCGCGGCGGTGTCCAATTCCAGATCGACGCCGAGTGTAACAGGCGTGACGCAGTGCGCAACAGATGCACTCGGCGCGCATGGCTCGCCGCACTTGCGCCGCCGCAACCACCGCTTTGCCGTTGAAAATGTGCCCAATTCGAGACTGCGGACCGCGGACTCGACCCTGGCAGCCGGTTCCAGCGGCCCGCCTATGTCCTTGTCGAAACGACAGGAGTCGATTATTTCAAGCCCAACCCACGCTCCCATTCACCCGCTGATTGAAGACATTGCGGCAGGCCCCGGAAAAATCTGCGGGACCGTCGCCCCCCAGGCCGAGGACGTCTGCTCATGAATCTGCAAAGCAACCCCGATCGATGGGAGCCGAACCGCGCAGACGCATCGGATCGTTGGGCGATCGCGAAATTCGGCATCGGCCAGCCGGTGCTGCGCACCGAGGATCCCCAGCTGGTGCGCGGCGAAGGCCGCTTCACCGACGATGTGGGCGTCGCCGGCCAGACCTATGCGGTTATGGTGCGCAGCCGAAACGCCCATGGGATCATTCGCTCCATCGATGTGACGGCCGCGCGTGCCCTGCCGGGCGTGCTCGGCATCTATACGGGCGCCGATCTCGCCGCTGCCGGCTACGGGACCTTCAAGTGCATCGTGCCGTTCAACAACCGCGACGGCTCGCCCATGCGCAAGCCGCCGCGGCCGGCACTGCCGACCGACAAGGTGCGTTTCGTCGGCGATCCGGTCGCCTGCGTGGTGGCCGAAACCCTGTTGCAGGCGAAGGATGCCGCCGAGGCGGTCGAGGTCGATATCGATCCCCTCCCCGCCGTCACCAATCCGGAGGAGGCGGCGCAGCCGGGCGCGCCGCTCCTTTATGACGACGTGCCCCACAATATCGCGCTCGACTATCACTATGGCGATGGCGCCCTGGTGGCGGAGGCGTTTGCGCGCGCCGCCCATGTGACGCGGCTCAAGCTCATCAACAACCGCGTCGTGGTCAATGCGATGGAGCCGCGCGCGGCGGTGGCGCAGTACGTGAATGGGCGCTTTACGCTTTATTCTCCCTCCCAAGGCGTGATGGGAATGCGCGGCATGGTGGCCCAGGTCATGGGCGTCGAGCCCGGCCAGGTCCACGTCGTCACCGGCAATATCGGTGGTTCCTTCGGTATGAAGGCCGCCGTCTACGCCGAATATGTCTGCGCCCTGCATGCGGCGCGCGCGCTCGGCCGACCGGTGAAGTGGACCGACGACCGCTCGGGCAGCTTCGTGTCCGACAGCCATGGCCGCGATCATCGCGTCACGGCCGAGCTCGCGCTCGACGCCGAGGGTCATTTCCTGGCGGTGCGGTTGGAGAGCTTCGGCAACATGGGCGCTTTCCTGGCCAATGTCGGGCCGATGCCCTCGACCCTCAACGCAGTCAAGAACGTGCAGAATGTCTATCGCACGCCGCTGATCGAGGTGTCGACCAAGTGCGTGTTCACCAACACCAGTCACGTGTCGGCCTATCGGGGCGCCGGGCGGCCCGAGGGCAACTACTATATGGAGCGGCTGATCGACACCGCCGCCGCCGAGCTCGACATCGACCGCCTGGAGCTGCGCCGGCGCAACCAGATCAAGCGTCGCCATATCCCCTACAAGGCCGCCTCCGGGATGACCTATGACAGCGGCGACTTTTCGGGCGTGCTGCGGCATGCGGTCGAGGCCGCCGACATCAAGGGCTTCGCGCGGCGCAAGCGCGACAGCCGCAAGCGCGGCAAGCTGCGCGGGCTCGGCATCGGTAATTTCCTCGAGGTCACCGCCCCGCCCTCCAAGGAGATGGGCGGCATCATCTTCGAGCCCGATGGCGGCGTCACGCTTTTGACCGGCACCATGGACTTCGGCATGGGCCATGCCTCGCCGTTCGCGCAGGTGCTGACCGAGAAGCTCGGCATTCCGTTCGAGAAGATCCGTTTGGTGCAGGGCGACAGCGACCGTCTCGTCTTGGGCGGCGGCAGCGGCGGCTCCAAATCCATCATGTCGAGCGGCACCGCGATTGTGGAGGCGGCCGCCAAGGTGATCGAGCAAGGCCGCCAGATCGCCTCGCACGTGTTGGAGGCTGCGGCCACGGACATCGAGTTCAAGGACGGCACCTTCGTGATTGCCGGCACCGACCGCGCCATCGGCATCATGGACCTGGCCGAGAAGATCCGCGGCGGGATCGACTTGCCGGACGGCGTGCCGGCCACGCTCGACGTCCGCCATGTCAGCGACGGCACCGCCGCCACCTTCCCCAACGGCTGCCACGTCGCCGAGGTCGAGATCGATCCGGATACCGGCGTGATCGCGGTGGTGAAATATTCCAGCGTCAACGATTTCGGCACCGTCATCAATCCGATGATCGTCGAGGGCCAGCTGCACGGCGGCGCCGTGCAGGGCATCGGCCAGGCCCTGATGGAGATGACGGTCTATGATTCCGAAGGCCAGTTCCTCACCGGCTCCTACATGGATTACGCGCTGCCGCGTGCGTCCGATGTGCCCGCGTTCACGGTCGCCGGACATCCGGTGCCGGCCAAGACCAATCCGCTCGGCGTCAAGGGCTGCGGCGAGGCCGGCTGCGCCGGTGCGCTGACCTCGGTGATGAATGCGGTCGTGGACGCGCTATCTGATTACGGCATCCGGCATATCGACATGCCGGCGACGCC
>DASZKX010000282.1:0-2343 GCA_035552735.1 Xanthobacteraceae bacterium | reverse complement strand
TCGACCAGCGGCAGCTGGCCGATCTATCGGGCCTCTCGGTGCCCACCATCCAGCGCATGGAGGCGAGCGAGGACGTCATTCGCGGCAATGTCGATTCGCTCACCAAGCTGATCGGTGCGCTGGAAAGATGCGGCGTCGAGCTCATCAGCGACGGTGCCGTGAGCCCAACCGGGGGCCGCGGGGTCCGACTGCGGCTGTCCTCCAGAGACATCGAGATCGCCCGAGCAAGAACTCAGACGCCGCCGGACCTCGGGGCAACATAGGCAGGACACGATGCCGCTCGTGATCGCATTGTGGTGCGCGGCCGCCCTCATCGGCACGGCCTGCCTCGGCGCCGCCATCGGCCGTATGCGGAACGCCGGCACCATCATCTACGGCCTCTGTCTCCTGGTGTCGCTGGCGGGACTGGGGACCGCGCTCATTCACCTCACGGGCGGCACCACGATCCAGCCTTCGGTCACGCTGCCGCTGGGCATTCCCTGGCTGGGGGCTCATTTCCGCATAGACATGCTGGCGGCGTTTTTTCTGATCGTGATCAATCTCGGGGCTGCCGCCACGAGCCTGTTCGCCATCGGTTATGGCGGGCACGAGTTTGCGCCGGAGCGCGTGCTGCCGTTCTATCCGGCCTTCCTGGCCGGCATGAACCTGGTTGTGCTCGCCGACGATGCTTTCACCTTTTTGGTCTCCTGGGAATTCATGTCGCTTTCGTCATGGGCGCTCGTCATGAGCCACCACCGCGTGCGCGACAACGTGCGGGCCGGCTACGTCTATATCGTCATGGCGAGCTTTGGAACGCTCGCGCTTCTGCTCGCCTATGGCATGCTCGCTGGGTTGGACGGCAGTTATGCGTTCGCTGCGATCCGAGCGGACCATGCCTCAGCGGAAACCGCCGCCGTCGTGCTCGTCCTTGTGCTGATCGGTGCCGGATCGAAGGCAGGGCTGGTGCCGTTGCACGTCTGGCTGCCGCTAGCGCACCCGGCAGCGCCGAGCCATGTCTCGGCGCTGATGAGCGGCGTCATGACCAAGGTCGCGGTCTACGGCTTCATCCGTATCGTCTTCGATCTCGGCGACCCACCAGCCTGGTGGTGGAGCGTGCCAGTGTTGCTGCTCGGCGGCGCCACCGCAGTAATGGGCATGCTCTCCGCCGTGCTGCAGGGTGACCTGAAGAAGCTCCTCGCCTACAGCACGATCGAGAATGTCGGCATCGTGTTTGTCGGACTTGGCCTTGCGCTTGCCTTCAAAGCAAATGAGATGCCGGCCGCCGCCGCGCTCGCGATGACTGCGGCGCTGTTCCACGTTCTCAATCACAGCATTTTCAAGAGCCTGCTGTTCTTTGGTTCTGGCGCCGTATTGACCGCAACCGGGCAACGGGACATGGAGCATCTGGGCGGCCTCATCCATCGCATGCCGTTCACCGCCTTCACATTCCTTGCGGGATGTACGGCGATCTCGGCGCTGCCGCCGCTCAACGGCTTCGTCTCGGAATGGCTCACTTTCCAGGCAATCCTCTTGAGCCCGCAGTTGCCGCAGTGGGGCCTACGGTTCTTGGTGCCCGCGGTCGGTGCGATGCTCGCGCTGTCGGCGGCGCTCGCCGCAGCCTGCTTCGTCAAAGCGTTCGGCGTGACTTTCCTCGGGCGGCCGCGGTCGACCATGGCGGCAGACGCGCACGAGGTCGACAGCTGGTCGCTTACGGCTATGTTCATTTTAGCAAGCCTATGTCTCCTCATCGGAATCATCCCCGGTCCGGTCATCGACACGCTCGCGCCGGTCGTGAAAGCACTCGTGGCCGAGCAGATGCCGATGCAGGCCGCCGACCCGTGGCTGTCGATTGTGCCGGTCGCCGAGAGCCGTAGCTCCTATAATGGACTCCTGGTCTTCGCCTTCATCGCCGCATCGACCCTCGCCGCCGTGGAGATCATCCACCGCTTTGCCTCGCGCGCGGTGCGCCGCGTCCCGGCGTGGGACTGTGGCTTCCCGGATCCGAGCCCGGCTACGCAATATACCGCCGGGGGTTTCGCCCAGCCGATCCGCCGCGTATTCGGCTTGTTGTTCGACGCGAGCGAGCGCGTCGAGATGCCGGCACCGGGCGAGATTCGTCCTGCGCGGCTCACCATCGGGTTGCGCGACCTCGTTTGGGAGATGCTTTATGCTCCGGTTGCCACCGCAATTTGGTTCGCGACCGAAAAGCTCAATCATCTGCAGTTCTTGACAATCCGCAAGTACCTCACCCTTGTATTCGTCGCGCTCGTCGCCCTGCTGCTGGGGGTGTCGCTATGGCCTTGATCCAGGGTTTCATGCTGGGGACGGCCTGCCATGATGGCCGGGGAGGTGTGGCGTGACACC
>DASZKX010000281.1:0-4569 GCA_035552735.1 Xanthobacteraceae bacterium | reverse complement strand
CCCACGGTCTTGACCGGCAGCAGCACCGCGAAGGCCTGCCAGATGTCATCGTAGAGGCCGGCGCGGCGGATTTCCTCGATGTAGATCTCGTCCGCCAGGCGCAGGATGTGCAGCTTCTCGTGGCTGATCTCGCCCGGGCAGCGGATGGCGAGACCAGGTCCCGGGAACGGATGCCGGCCGACAAAAATTTCGGGCAACCCGAGCTCGCGGCCGAGCGCCCTCACCTCGTCCTTGAACAATTCGCGCAGCGGCTCGATGAGCGCCATGTTCATGCGCTGCGGCAGCCCGCCCACATTGTGGTGCGACTTGATGGTGACCGATGGACCGCCGGTGAAGGACACGCTTTCGATCACGTCGGGATAAAGCGTGCCCTGCGCCAGGAACTTGGCGCCGCCGAGCTTCTTGGCCTCCGCCTCGAACACCTCGATGAAGACCCTGCCGATCACCTTGCGCTTGGCTTCGGGCTCGCTGACGCCTTCGAGCGCGGAGAGGAACTGCTCCGCCGCTTCAACGTGGATGAGCGGAATGTTGTAGTGGCCCTTGAACAGGCTCACCACCTTCTCGGCTTCCGCCAGCCGCAGCAGGCCGTGATCCACGAACACGCAGGTGAGCTGATCGCCGATGGCCTCGTGCACCAGCAGCGCCGTCACCGCCGAATCGACACCGCCCGAGAGCCCACAGATCACGCGGTCGCGGCCGACCTGGCGGCGAATCTTCTCGATCGCCTCCTCCTTGTAGGCCCGCATGGTCCAATCGCCGGAGCAGCCGGCGATCTTGCGCACGAAATTGCGGATGAGGGCGGCCCCATGGGGCGTGTGCACCACCTCGAGATGGAATTGGGTGGCATAGAAACGGCGCCGCTCGTCGGCGATCATGGAGATGGGCGCATTGGGCGAGGTGCCGACCACCTCGAAGCCGGGCGGCAGCACGGTGACGCGATCGCCATGGCTCATCCAGACCGGATAGCGCTCGCCGACCTGCCAGACCCCTTCATAGAGCGCGGATGGCTTGGTGACCTCGACCTCGGCGCGACCGAATTCGCGGTGATGGCCGGCCTCCACCTTGCCGCCGAGCTGGGCCGCCATGGCCTGCTCGCCGTAGCAGATGCCGAGCACCGGGACGCCGGCCTCGAAGATCGCGGCCGGAACGCGCGGCGCGCCCTCCTCCAGCACCGAAGCCGGCCCGCCCGAGAGGATCACGCCTTTCGGGCGCATGGCCTCGAAAGCGGCCTGCGCGTTCTGATACGGCACGATCTCGCAATAGACCTTGTCCTCGCGCACCCGCCGCGCAATCAGCTGCGTCACCTGCGAGCCGAGATCAATGATGAGAATCTTGTCGTGCATTCCGTCGTGCATCTCGCCCTATTGGCTCCCAAATAGCGCCCCGCAGGCGCCGTCAGCTCGAGGCGGCCCGGCGGCCGCGCCGGCGCGACAAGGAAACGGTTGCAATATCAATAGGCTATAGCTCATCCCTCAAGCGATCATTCGACCTGTGCTGTGAAAGCCAAACCGTGCCGGGATCGGATGGAATCGCCCGGACCGGTTGCGAAATCTATGTGGCGCTTGCGCCCGCATTCGGTCAAGACCGCTGACGCTTTCTCCCACGCGCAGGCGCCGATCCGGTTCGAGCGTTCCGCTCGCGTTCTGCCGACGTTGTTTCAGGGTGCGGGAATCCGCATACGGTCTTCACGGCGAAATGGCGCAATGGCGCAATGGTATAGACAGGCTTCATTGCTCCAGATTTCTTCCAAATCGAACGACGCACCCATGCGGAACCACCTCTGGCGGCTCATTGCGATCGTCGCATTCGCGTCGGTGCTCACAAGCGTCTCGGCGCGCGCCGACGACGAGGGGTACTACAACCGGGAGCGTTTTCGGGTGAATCGAGAACGTTTTTTTGATCGCCTCGCCTCTCACCACTCCGTGACGGTGGTCTGCGTGGATTGCGGACGCACCGTGGAGGCCCCGGCCCGCCGCATCAGGGCGGATACGAAAAAGCCGTCGGTCTCGGTGCGGCGCGGCGTCATCAACAGCCCCTCCGCCGTCATCAAAGCGGCACGTCCAAACACCATGGCACGCTCGCCCAGCGGCCGCGTCAGCTCCGCGCCCGGCATGGCGATGAAATCCGGATGGCGCGCCAGGAAAGCGCGCACCTGGTCGTTGTTCTCCTCGGCCAGCAGCGAGCAGGTGACATAAATGATGCGACCGGCGGGCTTGATCAGGCCGACCGCGCGATCGAGCAAGGCGGCCTGCTCCTGGACGCGGATCTCCAGCGCGCCCGGGCGCATCCGCCACTTGGCGTCCGGATTGCGCCGCCAAGCGCCGATGCCGGTGCAGGGCGCATCGATCAGCACCCGGTCGGCGCGTCCATCGAGATCGGCGAGCACGTCGCCGACGCCTTTGGGCGTGAGGATCTGGATGTTGCGGGCGCCGGCGCGGGCGACACGTGCGTGAATAGGGGCGAGCCGGCGCTTGTCGCTGTCGGTCGCGTAGATCTGGCCCTGGTTCTGCATGACGGCGGCAAGCGCCAGCGTCTTGCCGCCGGCGCCGGCGCAGAGATCGACGACATGCTGGCCCGGCCGCGCATCGACCAGCAAGGCCGCGAGCTGGGAGCCCTCGTCCTGCACCTCGACCAGGCCCTTGATGAAAGCGGGCTCGGCATGGATCGCCGGGTTCTTGGCTTCGGCCTCGAGCACGATGCGCAATCCGAGCGCCGACCAGCGCGCCGGCGTCGCGCCCAGATGAGCGAGCGCCGCCTTAACCCGCTCGCGATCGGCCTTGAGGGCGTTGACGCGCAGATCGAGCGGCGCGCGGCTCGCGAGCGCCGCTCCCTCCTCCGCCCGCTCCGCGCCGAACACCTTGGCGAGATGCGGGTCGAGCCATTCCGGATAGTCGCCGACGATCCACGGCGGCGCGGCCGCGAGCGTGGCGCTCTCGAGGGCCGCAAGCTCAGGGGTCTCGAGCGGAGCGGGCGAATGGCCGGCGCCGTCGCACAGGCGCGCGATCGCCTCAACGCCGAGATTGCGCTCGAGCCGCAGCATGCCGAGCACCAGGTTGCGCGGCCGATCGCCGCCCATGAGGAAAGCCGTCGAAGCCTTGCGGCGGAGCGCGTCATAGACGAGGCCCGCGATGGCGGCGCGATCGCCGGAGCCGGCGAAACGGCGCGCCAAGCCCCACGCCTTGAGGGCGTCGGTAGCCGGCCGCCGTTGCGCCTCGATCTCGGCGAGGACCTCGATAGCTGCCGCTAGGCGGGCGCCGGGCGTCATAGGCCGACCACGATGTCCAAGATGTAGTTTCCCCACATGATCGCGAGCACGATCGCGCCCACGATGAAAGCCGGGCCGCGGCGGCGCAGATTATTGTCGGTCACATGGACGACGGCATGGATCACGCGCGTGAGCACGAACAGCCACGCCAGCGCGACGAACACCGTCCCGGCGTGGTGGGTATCCCAGGCCAGGATGGTCAGCACATAGAACAGCACCGGCAGCTCGAGCTGGCTCAGGAACGAATTGGCGACCTTCGTGGTGCGCGCCGGCCAGTTCGGCTCACGCAGCGCGACGTCGCGCATCGCGACCGAGCCGCCGGTGATGTCGGTGGTGCGCAGACAGGCCATCCAGAACAGCAGCACGAAGGTCAGGATCACCTCGACGAAAAGCGGCAGCAGGACATCGCGCAGCGTCATGGGGTTCCGGCGTTACGGGTGTGAGGCCGCACCTTGGGCGGGTAGGCCCATGAAAGCAATGGCGTACTTATCACTAAGTCGACCGTGCTCTCGTGTGGGAGCGTGATTCATTCTCCGCTGTCATTGAAGGCATACATCTGCTGCCGGCGGGCGGCTTCGCGGCTTTCCTCGCCCCGCGTGCGGGGAGAGGGTCCCACGGCAGGACAGACAACGAGAACTCGGCCCGGTGAGGGAGCGTTTCCACGAGCTCAGACTCGCGGAAAAGCCCCCTCATCCCACCTTCTCCATAGCCCGTCGAAGACGGGCGTAAGCGCCCTGATGGCACGCGGGGAGAAGGAGTGAAGCGCCGCGCGTCCCTGACGTGATTGCGCGGCCACGTGATCGATCCTGGAAGATGTGTGCATGCCTTAACCCCCTCACGCGGACGAACGGATGGGGGTCGTCCTCCAACAATTCCCTTACGTGCTCCCGCGCGGAGCATGACAGCGCAGAGGTCACGGCCGTCTATCTCACACCCGGCTCGGGTAGTTGGGGCTTTCGCGGGTGATGGTCACGTCGTGCACGTGGCTTTCGCGCAAACCCGCGCCGGAGATGCGGACAAACTCGGCCTTGTTGTGCAGCTCCGTGAGGGTGCGCGCCCCCACATAGCCCATGGCGGCCCGCAAGCCGCCGCTGAGCTGATGCAGCACGGTCGCGGCCGCGCCCTTGTAGGGCACCTGGCCTTCGACGCCTTCCGGCACCAGTTTGAGCGAATCCTTGATGTCCTGCTGGAAATAACGGTCGGCGGAGCCGCGCGCCATGGCGCCGACCGAGCCCATGCCCCGATAAGTCTTGTAGGAACGGCCCTGATAGAGAAACACCTCGCCCGGCGTCTCGTCGGTGCCG
>DASZKX010000280.1:0-9898 GCA_035552735.1 Xanthobacteraceae bacterium | reverse complement strand
GGCAGATCATTCCATGCGTGCTGCCGCGCTGACCAGATCGATGTGAAAGAGGTGCAGCATGATGGTTGAGGGCTCAGCCTGGGGCGGTCGAAGCCATCAAGCCTTGGCGCCCGATCATGCGCGAAAACGGCGGCATTCGGCAGCAACAGCTTATTCCGAACTGGCGCGCCCGAGGGGATTCGAACCCCCGATCGCAGATTCGAGGTTCCACCTGCAGGCCGATCCCATTTTAGCTGGAAGGGCGTCCCACGATCGCGCGCGTGCGGTCGCGCACGCGCTTCAGCCCCGCGATGGCGGCGCGGCGCAGGCGCTCGAGCCGGCAGGCGGCCGCGAAGGCGAACAGGGGTTGCGATCCCGTTTGCATCAAGTGGTCGGCGAGGCCGAGGCGCTCGCGCCAGATGTGACCGATCATCGGATGGCCGGCGGTGGCGCAGGAATCCGCACGCGCCACGCCCGGATCATCGAGCAGCCTTTGGGTCACGTCGATGAGCAGCTGCACGCCGGGTGAAAAGCGCGCGAAATCTTCGTCGTAAGCGATCTTCCAGCACCATGCGGTGGCTCCGCTTTGCAGCGTCACCAGGGCGGCGATCGACCGCTCGCCGACCAGGAGCCGGTCGATCCGCGCCTTCCCGGCGCGGGCCAGCCCGGTGACCGCATCCTCCATGAAGGCACGGATGTGATCATCGGCGCGGGCCGCGGTGCCGGCGCGTCCCTTCCATCCGGCAGCCTCCAGCGCCATGAAATCGCGGAGCGCCGCCGCCATCGCGGGGGCCGCGGTGACGGTGCTGGACTTAAGCGGACCGGTGTCGGCCAGGCGCTTCCTTTGCCGCCGCAACTCCTTGCGCTTCTTGGCCCCGATGGCGTCGTCGAGATATTGCGCGCGCGCGCCGGTGGGCGCCAAGAGGGCGCGCTGATGGGGGGCGAGCGCGATGTATTTTCCGTTACGCCGCGCGAGCGCGGTCGCGAAGGCCTGCGCCACCGGTCCGGTCACCGGCAAATACGGCATCAACAAGATGCGCGGCAGCTCCGGACGGCTCTCCAAATGATCGAGCCAGGCGGAAATCGACGCCACGCCGGCGTCACGATCGATCAGCGGCGTGCCGAGCGGCGCATACGGATGGGTCCAGCCCACCAGCACCGGCAGCGCGACCCCGTAGCGCCGGCGCTCGATCCGGGCCGGGAAGAAGCCCATGAGGCGGCAAGGCGAGGTGCGCGACCACACCAGTCCGGCGCCCACGTCGGTACCGAACACGGGCGCAGCGGCGAGCGCGAAGGCGGGCTCGAGAAAAACGTTGGGCTCGAGCGCGCGGTCGGCGAGCGCCTGCCATTCCGCGGCGATCCCGGCGAGCTCCGCGAGCGGCCTCCATTCCACCCGAAAGTCGGACTCGATCATGCCGTGCATGCCTAGGCCTCATCCCGAGGAGCATCGCGCCGCGATGCGTCTCGAAGGATGGAACGAGTCCGTGCGCGCCTCCATCCTTCGAGACGGCCGCGCGAAGAGCGCGACCCCCTCAGGATGACGGCTGCTGGCGTTCGAACCGCAATGCCGAACTTGACACATGACACCGATTTACTTCTCCGCGCGGCCCCAGATGAAAACGTGGAAGCCCAGCCGGCTCTTGGTGACCCGGAACAGCATGATGGATTCGATGATCAGCGCCAGGGTGGTGGCGGTGGCGGCGCCGGCGGCGCCGAACCACGGGATGAACGCCAGGCAGGCGCCGAAATTGATCGCGAAGGCGCCGCCGTAGATGAGCGCGCAGGCGCGTTGCTCGCCGAGCATGTTGAGCAGCCGCTCGATCGGCCCGATCGCGGCGCGCGCCAGCAGGCCAATCGCCAAAATGAACATCAGGTGATAGCCACCGGCGAATTGCGTGCCGAACAGGCGCAACAAGGGTTGTCCGACCGCGAGCAGCAAGGCGGTGGCCGCCACCGAAGGCCAGAACGTCCATTTGATCGATTGCGCGATGAAGGCCGACAGCCCGGCGCGGTCGCCGGCTACGTGATACACGCTGAAGCGATGCGCGGTCGTGGCCGAGATCGCGTAGTAGATGAAGGAGACCAGCGCCAGCGTCTTGGCGGCCGCGTAGTAGACGGCGACCTCGTCCGGCGGCCGGAACTGCTGCAGCACCAGGATGTCGGCGTAGGTGAGCAACAGATAGAAGCCTTCGGCCAGCAGGATCGGGGCCGACGTCACCAGCCAGTAGCGGACCGCGAGCACCTTCGGGCCGGGCGCGATCCGGGCCGCGAGCCGGGAGTTGAGCACCAGGAACTGGCCGATGGTGGGCAGCCAGATCGAGATGCCGGCCATGATCATGGCGGTCACGGCATTCATCGGCAGGCCCGCGAAATAGGCGGCCGCCATCAGGCCGGTGAGCAGGAGCTGACGGGCCACATAGGTCGGCATCAGGCTCAAGCCCACCCAATCATGGCTGCGCGCAATGCCGTCCTGGGTGTTGGAAAGCCCGTAGGCCGGCAGGCTGATGCAGGCGAGATAGAGCGGAACCACCAGATAGTCTTGGAGCCACGGCGACAGCAGCCAGATGCCGCCCGCACAGGCCACGGCGACCGCGGCGGCGATTCCGAACGCCACCAGGCGGCTGCCGAACAGGAAGCCGCGCAGGAGGTCGAGCGAGCCGCTTTCGCGATATTCCGGAATGAAGCGCTGGGCGGCGGTGCCGAGCCCGAGATCGAGCGGCTGCCCGATCAGCAGCACCCAGGTCCAGACATAGACATAGATGCCGAATTCGTAGCTGCCCATCCAGCGCGCCAGCAGGACCTGGGACCCGTAGGCGAGCACCGCGCTCGCCACCCGCAATATAAAGACGGTGCCGGCAAGGCGCTGCATCAGCATGTCGGCGCCGCCGAGATGCGCGCTAAGCCGCCGCCACAGCGCGCGCAGCGCCGGGCCCGTCGGTATGCGCGATGCGTGCTCCGAACCGATCAATGCCAAATGCGCCTCCGCACCGCGCGCCGCCGCACGGTCGCAAGCGGCGACCACTAGCAACGAACTGTTAACATTCGGTTCGGCCGATCGGGCGGATTGCGTCCGGCCTCAACCCGCAAAGCCGCCGGCGTCCAGAAAGGCCTGCTCCTGCGGGGTGGTGGCGCGGCCCAGGACCGCGTTCCGGTGCGGAAAGCGTCCGAAGCGCCGGATGATATCGGCGTGGATCCGCGCGTATTTGTCGCTCCCGCCGTCGGCCTGCCGCGCCAGCGCCAGCGACCGCTCCTGGTCGGCGAGATTTTCGGAATGCATGAAGGGCAGGTAAAAGAAAATGCGCTCGGCGCTCCGCGCCCCGGCATCGAAGCCATGCGCGATGGCGCGGTCCGCGACCGCGCGGGCGAGCGGGTCGGTCGCGAAGGCGCGCGCGCTGCCGCGAAACATGTTGCGCGGGAACTGATCGAGCAGGAGCAGGAGCGCGAACGCGCCCTCCGCCGCGTCCTCCCAGCCCGCGAGGCGACCGGCGGCGGCGGCCTCATGGGTGGCCAGGAACCGCGTCGCGATCTCGCGGTCGAACCCGGCATCCTTGCGGAACCATTTCCGCGGCCCGGCCGCCCGCCAGAAACCGGTCACCTCTTCGGGCTGCGGGCGCGGGTCGTCATCGTTCACAGCCGAATGCCGCCGTCGCGGATGCGCTCGTGCAGCGCGCGATCGATCCGCACGAAGGCCTTTTCGGTTGGAGCGTCGAAATAGATCGGATCGGTGGTGGCGGCGGGATCGAAGCCCTGCGCCACATAGTCGATCTTCTTCTGCTTGAAGGTGCTGGTGACGTCCATCTCGCCGCGGATGCGCAGGAACAAGGGCCGCGCGTAGTCTGGCAGGCTGCTGGCCAAATGCTTGCGAAACGCCGCCAGCTCAAAGCTGGGATTCACCACCACGGCCGCCATGCCGGCGCGGCCGTCGCGGCCCGGGATGCTGACCCCGTAGACATTGGTTTCCTCGACGCCCGGAAACCGGCCGATCGTCTCCTCGACCTCGGTGGTGGACACATTTTCACCCTTCCACCGAAAGGTGTCGCCGATCCGGTCGACGAAATAGAAATAGCCATCCTGGTCCTTGCGCATCAGGTCGCCGGTGCGAAACCAGCTGTCGCCCTTCGCGAACACGTCGTGCAGGATCTTCTTCTCGGTCTCGGCCCGGGTCGCATAGCCCTCGAAGCGCGCGCCCGGCTTGGAGGCATCTTTCAAGATCTTGCCGATCACCTCGCCGGCTTCCTCGGGGGCGCATTCGATGCAGAAGCCCTGCGGGTCGCGGATCGGCTGCTGCCGCTCGATGTCGAAACGGACCACCTTGGTGGGGAAGCGCCGCTCGAGAAACCAGGGGATGCGGCCGACGGCGCCTTCCCGGTCCTCGAAATTGAACATCGAGACATTGCCTTCGGTCGCCGCGTAGAACTCGATGATGTGTGGAATGCCGAAGCGGCGCTTGAAGTCGGGCCACACATCCGGCCGCAAGCCGTTGCCGCACGCCAGCCGCAGCCGGTGCGCGGTCTCCTTCCGGTGCGGCGGCGAGTTGAGGAGATAGCGGCAGAACTCGCCGATATATTGGAAGATCGTGCAGTTCCAGCGCTCGATGTCGTCCCAGAATTCGCGCGCCGAGAATTTTTCCCGGATCACCACCGAGCCGCCGTTGACCAAAAGCGCGCCGGTCGCCACCAGGCCGCCGGCCGTATGGTACATCGGCAGGCAATCGTACATGCGGTCGCTCGGCCGCGTCGCCATCACGCCCGCGAAGGCGTGGCCGGCCAGCATCAGGCGATAGTGATTCATGTTGGCAGCCTTGGGCAGGCCGGTGGTGCCGGAGGTGTAGATGAAGAGCGCGCGATCCTCGATGGTGAGGACGCGCGTTTCGCCGGCTATGAGCCTCGCGCCGGATAAGGCGTCGATCGCGCGATCGATGCGCGCCTGGCCCGGCTTGGCGTCGCCGTGCACCCACAGCTTGGCGTCGCCCGCGATGAACGCGCCCGCGGTCTCGTACCGCTCCAGCAGGTCGGCCGCCACGATGACGTGCTTGGGGCCGACCACGTTGACGCAATGCGCCAGCGTGGCGCCGGTCAGATTGCTGTTGAGCAGCGCCACCACGCCGCCGACCCGGGTGATGCCGAGCCACAAGGCCATGTATTCGGGCCGGTTCGGCATCATCAGGCAGATGGTGTCGCCCTTTTGAATGCCCTGCGTCAGGGTCCAGCGGGCGTATTGATTGGCGCGCGCCGCGAGCTCCCGATAGGTGAAGCTCTCCCGGTCCGAGAGCAGCGCCGGGGCGTCGCCCCAGCGCTCCGCGAGCTCGTCCACGATGGCCGGAAAGACGCGGGTCGGATGCTTGGCGATCGGCGTCGTCATGCGCAGGGTGCGCAACGCGCCCTTGAGGCAGGCCAAGTCGGACGCGCGCCGCGTCATCCATCCCATTGAATCGGTGTCCTAGCGAATCAGTGTCCTGGCGAATCAGTGTCCTGGCGAATCAGTGTCCCGGCACGGCGGCCGATGCGATTCGCCGCCATCTTGCGGCGAGCATCGGGCAGCGGGCGCGAGGGTGCAAGGGCCGCTATTTCTTCGCCTCCCCCTGAAAGGGGGAGGTCGACCCGCAAAGCGGGTCGGGTGGGGGTCACGCAACAAACGCCGAGTTTGCTGGGAGGCGGGACCCCCACCCGGCGCCGGAGCCTGTCATCGGGCCGGCCCCGGGCCGGACCCGTTGGGCGCCACCCTGCCGCTTGCAGGCGGAGGGTGCAGGCCCAGTGCGTGGCATACGCCCTACCGATCCCGGCCCCCGAACGGCACCAGCGGATTGTCCAGGAGCGCGGCGCGGTCGGGACGGTCGGGAGCGCTGCGGTTGAGAAAGGCGTCGAACAAGGGGCCGACCTCGCCGGCGCTCAAATCGCGGGTGATCAGCACGATGCGGGTGCGCTGGTCGTCGTCGGGCCAGCCCTCCAGCCGCACCGCCGGATGCAACACGTGCTGCACGCCGTGGATCACCAGCGGCCGTGCCGGCTCCTCGGCGATCTTCACGATGCCCTTGAGGCGCAGCAGCTTGGGGCCGTGCAGCGAGCGCAACAGGTCGATGAACATCTCGAACGATGCGGCCGGGATCGGGACGTCGGAGGTGAGCGTGAAGGCGCGAATGCGCTCGTCGTGACGGTTGGGATCGTGCCGGTGCTGGTGCGGCCCATGCGGCGGCTCCGCCGCGTAGGCCTCCTCGGCCAGCCAGCGTTTGACGTCGGGACTCTTGCGGTCGGGATCGAACAGGCCGCAGCCCAGCAGATTCCGCGCGGTCGCCGCGCCGGCGGTGGCGTCCAGAATGGGCGCCGCCGGATTGAGCGCCGCCAGCCGCGCCCGCAGATCCCCCAGGGCCCGCTCGCGCTCCGCCGCGGCCAGCAGATCCGTCTTGGTCAGCACGATCCGGTCGGCGACCGCGACCTGCCTGACCGATTCCATATGCTGGTCGAGCGTGGCGGCTGCGTTCACGGCGTCCACCACGGTGATCACGCCGTCGAGCCGGAAGCGCTGGACCAGATAGGGATGCGCCATCGCGGTCTGCAGCACCGGGGCCGGGTCGGCGAGGCCGGTGGTCTCCAGGATGACGCGGCGGAACGCGACGCGGCCGTTGTCGAGATCGCGCAGCAGCTGCTCGAGCGCCTCGACCAGATCACCGCGCAGCGTGCAGCACAGGCAGCCGCTCTGCAGCAGCACGACCCCGTCGCGGATCGGCCTGACCAGCAGATGATCGAGCCCGATCTCGCCGAACTCGTTGATGATCACGGCGGTCTCGGCCAGCGCCGGGTCGTGGATCAAACGGTTGAGCAGTGAGGTCTTGCCGGCGCCCAGAAAGCCCGTGAGGACGGTGAGGGGAATGGGTTCGGCCGGCCCGTGCGGTCGCGCTGGCGCGTCTTTGGTCACGGAATTCCGCGTCAGTTTCGCAGCTGCAGCTTTTCGGTCGCGACCCGCGGCCGTGAGCGCGGCAGCGGCACCAGGGCGGTCGCCCTGACGGCACCGAGCTCCGTGGGCGGACTGGCGGCGAGCGCGGCCGGGCTCATGCTGGTCCACGGCACCGCGCTCACGGAGGCGACCGCCGGCCCGCTCGGGGCCGCCGTGACGGGTTGGCCGGCCACCGCTGGCGTGGTCGTCGCCTTGCTACCCGGCTTGATGGGCCTCGCCGGCTTGGCCTCGGCGGCTGCGACCTGCGTGGTCGCGGTCGCCACGCCTTGGCCCTTGGGCGGACCAGTGAAGACCACCACCGGCTCGCCCAGGTTGGCTTCCGCCTGCAAGAAGCTAGCGCCGCCCTTGGGCTGCGGCCGCAGGCTGGAGAGAAACACCGCGTAAGGCGAATCGGGCGCGCCGGGTGCGCTCGCTTCCTGATCCTCCTCCTCGACGGCGGGGCGCTTGCGATGCGAGCCGCACATCTCCTCGTGCAGGTTCGCGGGCGCGGCGTCGACCGGGGTGAGCGATTCGACCGAGCCGAGCGAGGGCGTGAGCCACGACAGCGGGGCCGAGCTGAAGCCCTGCTCGAGCAGATGCGCGGCCTTCACGGCGCGCACCGCCGAGGACGGCGCTCCCAGCACCACCGCGATCAGGCGGCGGCCGTCGCGGGTCGCGGTCGCCACCAGATTGAAGCCGGAGGCGCAGATGAAACCGGTCTTCATGCCGTCGGCGCCCGGATAGCGGCCGAGCAGCGTGTTGTAGTTGCGCACCACGCGCTTGCCCATGCGGATGCCGGGCAGATGCCAATACGAATCGTATTCGGGAAATTCGCGGATCAAAGCGCGCGCCAGGATGGCGAGGTCGCGCGCCGAGGTGATCTGCTCGTCGGCCGGTAGCCCGTTCGGGTTGACGTAGTTGGTCTGCGTCATCCCGAGTGCCTTGGCGTTGCTGTTCATCTCGGCGGAGAAATTATCGATCGAGCCGGAAACGCCTTCCGCCAGCAGCACCGCCATGTCGTTGGCCGACTTGACCATGAGCATCTTGATGGCGTTGTCGACGGTGACCTGCGTGCCGACCGCAAATCCCATCTTGGTGGGAGATTGCGCCGCCGCATTGGCCGAGACCGTGAACAGGCTGTCGAGCGTGATGCGTCCCTCGCGCACGGCGCGCAGCGTCGTATAGGTGGTCATCAGCTTGGTGATGGAGGCCGGATACCACGGATAGGTGGCGTTCTCGGCGTGCAGCACCTTGCCGGTATTGACGTCGACCAGCAGCAAGGCCTCGGCGCCGGCTCGCCCGCTGGCCAGGCCCGCAAGCGCGCCGGCCAGGATCGCGAAAGCAAGGATCGGGAGCGAGGGCGGTCGGCGTGAAAGCATCAGGGCGCGGTCCGTTGCTCAGAGCGGGCCTCGGAACCCGAGTTCCATAGGCGGGAAACCGTAACTATCTAGCCCGAAGAGAGGTTCAAAAGCAAAGCAGTCTGTCCACATGGGACCACATTAAGGCATTTTCGCCGCCGTCCCCGGAACGCGACCGAGCCTGCGCGCCGTTCGGCACGGAAAACGCGGCCAACGCCCAAGAAAACTTGCAAGAAACTTGCAAGAAAACGTGCCGGCCAACCGACATTTGAACGCACACGTCTCGACTTTATGTTCATTTGCGAGGAAAGCGACCAAAATTCGGCAGGATCGCGACCTTAAGCTACGGCTATCTGGGAGACCGCCATGACCGCCTGTATCGTCGGATGGGCCCATACCGCGTTCGGCCGGCTTGCGGACGAGACGGTCGAGACCCTGATCACCCGGGTCACGCGCGATGCGCTCGCGGATGCCGGTATCGAGCCGCGCGATGTGGACGAGATCGTGCTCGGCCATTTCAATGCCGGCTTCTCGGCCCAGGACTTCACCGCTTCTCTGGTCCTGCAGGCCTCCCCGGATCTGCGTTTCAAGCCGGCGACCCGGGTGGAGAATGCCTGCGCCACCGGCTCGGCCGCGGTGCATCAGGGGCTGCGGGCGATCGCGGCGAAAAGCGCCCGCATTGCGCTGGTGGTCGGGGTCGAGCAGATGACCAACAGCCCGGCGCCCGACATCGCACGCAATCTGCTCAAAGCCTCCTATGTGCGCGAGGAGGTGGCGATCGCGGGCGGGTTCGCCGGCATTTTCGGCCAGATCGCCGGTCTCTACTTCCAGCGTTACGGCGACCAGTCCGACGCGCTGGCGCGGATCGCGGCCAAGAACCACCGCAACGGCATGGCCAATCCCTATGCGCAGATTCGCAAGGATCTCGGCTACGACTTCTGCCGCACCGAGAGCGAGAAGAATCCGCGCGTCGCCGGTCCGCTCAAGCGCTCCGACTGCTCGCCGGTCTCCGACGGGGCCGCTGCCCTCGCGCTGGCCGACGTGGAGACCGCGCTGCGGCTGCGCAAGGCGGTGGTGTTCCGCGCGGCCGCGCACGTGCAGGACTTCCTGCCCATGAGCAAGCGCGACGTGCTCAAGTTCGAAGGCTGCGGGCGCGCCTGGCGGTGCGCGCTCGAGGGCGCCGGCATCGGGCTCGGCGATCTCTCGTTCGTCGAGACGCATGACTGCTTCACCATCGCGGAGCTGATCGAGTACGAAGCCATGGGCTTGGTGGGCGAAGGGCAGGGCGCCCGCGCGGCCGCGGAGGGCTGGACCCAGATGGACGGCCGCCTGCCGGTCAATCCGTCCGGCGGCCTCAAGGCCAAGGGACACCCGATCGGCGCGACCGGCGTCTCCATGCACGCGCTCGCCGCCATGCAGCTGACCGCCACGGCCGGCGGCATGCAGGTGAAGGATGCGCGGCTGGGCGGCATCTTCAACATGGGCGGCACTGCGGTCGCGAACTACGTGAGCATCCTCGAGCGCATCAAGTGAGGAAATCGGAGTCGATCGAGCGACCTCTCGACGCTGCGCTCCGCTTCGCGCCCGCCGCAAGTTGGTAGGCGGCGCATCAATCATCAGCCTCGTCCTGA
>DASZKX010000279.1:0-49717 GCA_035552735.1 Xanthobacteraceae bacterium | reverse complement strand
CAGGCCTTTGTAGAGGCTGTGGCCGATCCAGGGATTCTGCTCATAGACGTCGCGTTTGATCACGATGAGATGCATGATCGGAAAAATGTGCGTGGCTTGGTAATAGGCGCGCTCGACCGCTCTCGAATCCGGAAACAGCGGAACGATGTCGGGATGGGGCTTTGGGCGCTGCGATCCCGCGATGGCGTCGATCTCGCCCTCGGCCAGGAGATCGCGCAGCGAGCGGCCCCTTTCGTCGTGCTCGATGCGGGCCGGCCGCAGCAGCGCCGGCGCGCTCGGATCGCCATGCCGGCCGGATTCGTTGATGGCGCCCTCGACCCAGCGGATGCCGGACAGGTCGACGCCATATTGGTGGACCAGGTGGCCCCGGATCCAGACTGCGGCCGTCATCGTATAGAGCGGAACCCCGATGCGCTTGCCGGCCAGCTCCTGCGGGCTGCGAATGCCGGTCTTGCGATTGACGTAGATGTAGCCGTGCCGGAACACGCGCGCCGGAAACACCGGCAGCGCCACGAACGGACATCCGCCGCGCGCCAGCCGGCTGATGAATTCCGAGCTGGAGAACTCGGCGACGTCGAATTCCTGATTGCCGCCCATGCGGTCGAAGATTTCGCGCGGCGCTTCGATGGCCAGAAAATTGAGGTCGATCCCCTCGACGCCGACGTCGCCGGTGCGCAACGCATCGGTGCGATCGTAAATGCCGCAGGCAAACGTCAATCTCAATCGGGACACGTCATGACCTCAAGGATGAATGGTGGATGAGACGGAGGGGAGGGTGACACTACGAGAGGCGTCCGCCGCCCTCAAGCCACCAGGTAGCGCACCGCCGAGAACACCGCCAGCACCCCGCCCAGGATCGCGAGCAGCCCGCGCAGCCAGGGGCGGCCGCCGTCTTGCGGTTCGGCCGGGGCCGTCATATCGATTTCGTTGAGCTCGCCGGGATCGGCGACCCGAATCTTGTCGGCGACGAGGTCGATCTCACTGGCATTTTGGGCCGCGGAGAGCCGCACCGTGAGGGATTGCGCATCAGCCGTCGCGAACGGGAAGCCGAGCCAGACGTCGCAGGCCGTCAGGATCGGGCTTTCGAGCTCGCCGGGATCGGAGCCATCCGTATCCGGGGGGCGCCACCAGGGCAGCATGGCGACCAGGCCCGGCGTATCGCTGCCGCGCATGACGTTGTTGTCGCCCGCGCCAGCATGACTGCCGCTATGCGGCTTGCGATTGGGCGTGGGTGGCACCGGCGCGACCGCGTCGGGCGCGGACTGCGGCGCCGCGAACGCCGGCGCGGCCCGCGCCAGCGCAGGCGGCAAAGCCAGCAGCGCCGCCAACGCCGCTCCTGCGGCCACGTTCGCCATCCAGCGGGTCATCGGCACGCAAACCTCCGGTCCTGCGACGGACGTGACCCTCATCAACGCTGGCTGGCGTGGCTTCAGGTTGACGCAATTGGGGAATTTTCGGCGCAAGGGAGGGCCGTAAATGCGGCGGAATGCGGTCGGGCCGTCCGGCTGTGGAACTCCGGCTGCGGAACCATGAAACATTACAGTGCACACGCCAAGCCCGCCCGCGAGCATGATGGCGCGGGCGGTGCCCAGGACCAAGCCATGTTCAGCGT
This sequence comes from Xanthobacteraceae bacterium, assembly GCA_035552735.1. Taxonomy (GTDB): domain Bacteria; phylum Pseudomonadota; class Alphaproteobacteria; order Rhizobiales; family Xanthobacteraceae; genus VAZQ01. Next base: position 48,105 of record DASZKX010000279.1, on the reverse strand, counting down.
CGCGGGCCGCGAAATTCCGGCGGTGACGCCGTCATATCAATCGACGGTCACGCCGCTCGCCTTGATCGGGGCGGCCCATTTGGCGATCTCGCTCTTGACGAATTGCCCGAGATATTGCGGCGTCGCCCGATCGTCCGCGACCACCACGGCGCCGAGACCTTCCAGGCGATCGCGCACCGCCGGCGTCTTCATGGCGTGCACGATGGCTCCATTGAGCTTCTGCACGACGGCATCGGGGGCGTTCTTGGGCAGGAAGATCGCGCTCCAGGTATAGGCCTGCACGTCGGTGCCCTGCTCCAACGCGGTCGGCAGATTGGGCAGCACCGCGGCGCGTTCCTTGGTCAGGATCGCCAAGCCCTTGACGGTGCCGGCGTCGATTTGCGGCTTCGCGGTCGCGATGATGTCGCACAGATAATCGACGCGGCCACCGGCGAGATCCTGCATGGCCGGGCCGGTGCCGCGATAGGGCACATGGGTGATGTTGACCCCGATCACGTAGTTGAGCACCACGCAGGCCAGATGCGTGGCCGAGCCGGCGCCTGCCGAGCCGTATTGCATCTTGCCTTGGTTGGCTTTCGCGTAGGCGACGAATTCCTTGAAATTGCTCACCGGCAGGTCCTTGCGGGTGATGAGGGCGATCGGAGTCTCGGCCACCAGGGCGACCGGCGTGAAATCCGTCGCCGCATCATAGAGCGGCTTCTTGAACAGGGTCTGGTTCTGCGCGTGGGTCCCGACGCTGCCGAGCACCATCGTGTAGCCGTCGGGCGCCGCCTGGGCGACGCGGATCGAACCGGTCATGCCGCCCGCGCCCCCGACGTTCTCGATGATGACCTGCTGGCCGAGCGCCTCGCTCATGCCCTGCGCGATGATGCGGCCCAGCACGTCCTGCGGGCCGCCGGCCGCGAACGGAATGATCATCACCATGGGATGGTTGGGGAAATTCTGTGCGAAGGCGGTGCCGCCGAGGGCGCCGGTGAGCGTGAGCAAGACGCCAAAGGCGGCGCCGGAAACCTGCTTGAGCATTTGATCCTCCCTGGGGTTGGGGCAGTTTGCGTTTGTTGAGGGCCGGGTCAACTCTTCTTTTGTTTTTGTCGCGGGCGCCGGCACGCACCCTTGCCTTCGTGTAAGGAATGTCCGGGGGCGGGCCGTGGGGCATCGAAGCGTGGCGGGACTCGCGACCTATAGACCGTTCCCACCGGAGAATGGGGAAATTCAGGCCGCCTTTGACGGCCCCATGAGGGAGGTTTGCGCAATGATCCGCGTCGCCATAGCCGGTCTCGGCGCCATCGGCCGTGTGGTTGCCCGCGGGCTCGCCGACGGCATACCGGGGCTCGTGCTTGCGTGTGCCGCCAGCCGCGATCGCGGCAAGGCGCAGGCGTGGCTCGAGGCTGAGCGGATTGCCTGTCCGCTGGTCGATCTGGAGGCATTTCCGGACCTGGCCGATCTGACGGTCGAATGCGCGCCCGCCGCGTTGCTCGAGCGGATTTGCCGACCCATGCTCGAAGCCGGCAAGACCGTTATGGTGCTGAGCGCCGGTGCGCTGCTGCCGCGCCCCGATCTCATCGCGCTGGCGAAGGAGCGCGGCGGCCAGATCATCGTACCGACCGGCGCCTTGCTCGGCCTCGATGCCGTGACGGCGGCTGCCGAGGGCAGCATCCGGACGGTGCGCATGACTACCCGCAAGCCGCCCAAGGGGCTCGCCGGCGCGCCCTACCTCGCGCAGCATGGCATTTCGGTCGAAAACCTGCAGGAGCCAAAATGTGTGTTCCGCGGCACCGCGCGCGAGGCCGCCGCCGGCTTCCCGGCCAATGTGAATGTCGCGGCCGCCCTTTCGCTCGCCGGTATCGGGCCCGAGCGCACCCGGACGGAAATCTGGGCCGATCCCACCGTTGAGCGCAATTGCCATACCATCGAGGTCGACGCCGACTCGGCGCGATTCACCCTCACGATCGAGAACATCCCCTCGGAAAACCCCAAGACCGGCCGCATCACGGCACTCTCGGTCCTTGCAGCTTTGCGTAAGCTTCATGCCCCCTTGCGGGTGGGAACATGAGGGCTCGCGCCCCTGGCCCCCGTCGGGGGCCCGTCGGCTCATTTTGCATCATGGTAAACACAATCCTAACGACTCAGGAGGATGACTGGGGCGGGTGGAGGCCAAATGACGGCCAAAGAGGGCGATCTTCACGAAACTGGGCGTTTTTCGTCCGAAAATGGGACGAAAAGCCGGGTTTTGGCCAATGAATCCACCGACTTTGTGCGGGCTGGCGGTTGCAACGGCCGTTTCTGGGCTATGATCATGAACCCGTTTGGGCCCGGTTTGCGCCGGTCAGCCGGCGGAGCGCGGGTCCGGGGGCGGCCGCGCCCCGCAGGTCCATCACGGATCGTTGAACCGAATGCCCCCCCAGCGCGACTAATCCACGAGCCGACCGTCAGGACGCGATGCAAGCGACAGCCGACGAGGTCCTGATCGGACGAGTTGCTTCTGGCGACCGGCTCGCCATGCAGGTGCTGTTTGCACGGCACCATGTGCGGGTCTACCGGTTCGTTTTGCGTCTGGTGCGTGATGAAAGCACGGCGGAGGACTTGATCAGCGAAGTGTTTCTTGACGTGTGGCGTCAGGCTGGTCGGTTCGAAGGGAGGTCCGCGGTGTCAACATGGTTGTTGGCGATCGCGCGTTTCAAGGCGCTGTCGGCGCTGCGGCGTCGGCCGGACGAGGAATTGGATGACGAGACGGCGGCCGGGATCGAGGATCCCTCGGATAGCCCGGAAGCCGCGCTGGAAAAGAAGGACAAGAGTGCGCTGATCCGGAAGTGTCTTACGGGACTTTCGGCGGAGCATCGGGAGATCATCGATCTGGTCTACTACCACGAGAAGTCCGTGGAGGAGGTGGCCATGATCGTCGGGATCCCGGAGAACACGGTTAAAACGCGCATGTTCTATGCGCGCAAGCGGTTGGCGGAACTGCTGAAGGCAGAAGGTATAGAAAGAGGTTGGCCATGAATACGATCGACAAAGAGCGCGATGACCTCGAGACCCTTTTGCCGTGGCATGCGGCGGGGACGCTCAATCGTCGTGATGCCGAGCGCGTGGAAAAGGCGCTCGCCGGCGATCGCGAGCTGTTGCGGCGCTTCAATCTCGCCCGCGAGGAGCTCAACGAGACGATCCATCTCAACGAGACGCTGGGCGCGCCGTCGGCGCGGGCGATGGAGAAGCTGTTTGCCGCGATCGACGCCGAGCCGGTGCGCAAACCCAAGGTCTCCTTCGACCTGGCCGGCCGGCTCGCCAACTTCGTGGCGAGCTTCTCGCCCCGCACCCTGGCGCTGGCCGGAGCGGTGGGCGCGCTGGCGATCGTGCTGCAGGCCGGAGTGATCACCACCGGCTTGATCAAGCATGAAGCCGGCACCGAAGTGGCGAGCAAGCAGAATACGGTTTCGCAGCCTGATCTGGCCTCCGCCGACGTGAGTGATGGCACGCTGGCGGCCATCCGGTTTGCCCCGAAGGCAGAAGCTGGCCAAGTCACGGCTTTCCTGGCGACCAACAAAGCCTCGATGATCGACGGTCCGCTGACCGGCGGCATGTACACGATCCGGCTGCCCGAGTCCGGTAAGGCCAAGGAAGATCACATCAAGCAGATGGCCCAATCCACGCTTGTTGATTTGATTGCGCCCAAGCAGTAGCCGCTGGACCCGGCAGCCCGCGGGTAAGCTCGCGCCGACACAGATCGGCCTCCAACCCGGCGCTCAGAGAGCCGGCCTGAGATCGAGCTGCACCGTGTATCGGAGGCATGGCCATGGGCTCTGGCGAAGAACGCACGCGAACCGCGTCGGGTAGGATCCTGCCCCCCAAGCTGCTGCTGTCGGCCGCCCTGGCGGCGCTGATCGTCGCGGCCCCGACCGGCGATCGCCCATCGGCGCTGGCGATGAATCTCGGCTCCGGCTTCGGAGCTGGCCGCCTCGGCGCAGCCGGAACCGTCCATCTCAGCAACGTCCCACGCGGCCCTGTGGGCGGCACTGCGATCGGTAACGGTCGCGAGGTCGGCATCGTCGGCCGCGGCGAGCACGGCCGGGATCTGCCGGGCAATCCCTGCAAGCCAGGCCGCACCCGTTTGGAGCGTTGCGTGGTCAACACCGGACATCCGGGCGGCGAACATCCCGGCGGTGTTTATGGTCCGCGCGGGCCCATCCTGACCCATGTGGTGCCGGCAAATCCCATCATCGTAACGACGCAGCCGCCCGCGAGCGGCATCGGCTCGCAGCCGCCGGTCGGTTCCGGCCCCCAGACGGCCCGGCGTACCGGCACCGGCATTCCGCCGCTCGGCGAACGGCGTTACGCGCCCAACGAGGTGGTGGTCGAGCTCGCCGCCGCGGTCAGCAATCAGCAGACCGACGCGCTGGCGCGACGGCATCGGCTCAGGCGTCTGCAATCGGCTGCCTTCCAGCTCGGCGGCACCACGCTGGTGCGCTGGCGCATTACCGATCGCCGTTCGGTGCCGGCGGTCGTGCGCGACCTCGAGACCGATGCCACGGTGCTTTCGGCCCAGCCGAATTATTTGTTTGCCCTGCAAGACCAGACCGCGATCCCGGCGGCGCCCAGCGAGGGCGATCCGGCGCAATACATTCTGGACAAAATGCATCTCCCGCAGGCCCATGAGCTCGCGAAAGGCAAGGTTCTGGTGGCGGTGATCGATTCCGGCGTCGACATCAAGCATCCCGACCTGGCCGGCGATATCGCCGGCACCTTCGACGCGCTCGGTACGGGTCTCAAGCCGCATGCCCACGGAACCGCCATCGCGGGCGCGATCGCGGCGCACGGCCGGCTCATGGGGGCGGCCCCGGCAGCCCAGATTCTGGCGGTGCGAGCGTTCAGCGGCGACGGCGGACCCGATGACGGCAACACGTTTGCCATCATGACCGGGATGGACTGGGCGGTGTCCCACGGCGCCCGCGTCATCAATATGAGCTTCGCGGGACCGCAGGACCCCGGCATCACGCGCAGCATCGCGGCCGCCCATGACAGGGGCGTCGTGCTGGTCGCGGCCGCCGGCAACAAGGGTGCCAAGTCGCCGCCGCTCTTTCCGGCCGCCGATTCCAATGTCATCGCGGTCACGGCGACGGACGCCGACGACCAGCTCCCCGCATTCGCCAATCGGGGTCCCTATGTGGCGGTCGCCGCGCCGGGCGTCGATCTCATGCTGCTGGCTCCCGCCGGGACCCTGCAATTCTCGTCCGGTACCTCGTTCTCGGCCGCCTATGTGACCGGCACCGCGGCCCTGATGCTCGAACGTCGGCCCGATCTCGGCCCCGAGACGCTCCGCCGGGCGCTCACCGAAACCGCTCATCACCTTGGCGCCGGGAGCCTCGGCAGGGCGGCCGACAAAGCCGCCGACGGGTCGGGAGTGGGCTTGGTCGATGCCTACCAGGCGGTCCTCTCGCTCATGCCGGCCCCGCTCGATGCGGCCGCGAGCGTGCTGCCCGCCGCGGTTCGCCGCTGAGGCGTCGGTCCCGGATTTTCTCAGAAATCTTGCCCCCCGCCACCGCGGTGGCAAGGGGATTCTGGAAAATATACAATCCAAACAGTTGCTTAATCGAATCGCCTTTCGCTAAGCAAAAACTTCAAGCCCCCATGAACCTTTTCCGTGGCGGCGGCGACTAATGTTCGAAGCGGCCGATGGTCGCTAGTTGAGAACCCCGATCGGCGCTGCCCCCCCCCGATCCCCTGGCGCCGATCAATGCGGCCCGCCCGGCTCCCCCCGCCGGGCGGGTCTGTTCTTTTTTGCCCCCCCCCCGGTGCGGGGCGCAGCTCGGTCTCAACGCCAATCCGCCGGTCAAGATGTGGGAAAGTCGCGGGCAAACATCCCCGCGCCGCACTCTGCGGTTGCGCCGGTATCCATGTAGGCGGACCATGGGCTACTGATTCGATCCGGAGCACCGGTTTCCCGCATGACCGAATGGCAGGCCGCCCGCCGGTTCGCCCAGACCGCGCAAAAATGGCGCGATCTCGTCAACCAGCGGTGTGCGCACTTCATTGAGCTGCATAAGACGGGGCGCTGGACGCTTTACTACGGTGAAGCCCAGTTCCTGCTGCTCATGCGTGAGGCCGTGGATCTGGCCGAGAGTTGGGCGGTGATCGCGCCGCGCCCGGAGGGGCACTCTTCATCCGCCGCGCCGAAGCCGGCGGCCATTTCCCGGCACCGCCCGGCAGCTTGAATTCCACCGGCCTGAAACGATGACGCCTAACGGCCGTTGGCGCCGTCGTGGCTGCGCTTGTGCGCCGGACGATGCTTCGGATTGAGCGGTGTCACGACACCGGAAGCGTTGCTTTGATAGGCGGGGCCGTGAAGCCTCTGGTTCCACCCGTTGCAATTCGGATTGACGTCGCACCAGGTCTGGGTCGGGCCGCCATAGGGACCGTCATAGTCGTACCCCGCCAGGGCCGGCAGAGCACCGCCGAGGAGCCCGAGGACTACGGCCGCGGACAGGAACGTTTTGGCGAACATGATGGCGTCTCCTCTTCTTTCGATTGATCGATCGGGTCGAGCAGCACGCGGCGATGATCTAAGCATCGGTTGTCTGCCACGCCAGGCGCAAGGCGCGCCGAGCCTTGGCTGGCTCGAACGTCAGCCCGCTGATGTTGCGGGCGCCGCGATCGCGGTGCCGTCGTCGAGGCCGAGGCGGCCGAAGCCCGGCAGCTTGACGGCGGGATGACGCAGGTCGAGCCCGGTGACCAGGCCCAGGAAATTGAATTCGACGCCCTCGACCCAGCCCAGCTTGACGCCGACCACACCAAACAAGGACGCTTCGATGCCGGTGCGGCTGTCGGTCAGTCCGACATAAGGTGCGGGACGAAAGTCCTTGCCGATGGCATTGGGCGGCAACGTGGTTTCGAGCTCAGGCATGGCGCGCAGCACGCTCGCCACGAAAGTGTTGCTGTTGGGTCCCGGCCAAATCCGGTAATCGCCGGCGCGACTATATTGATAGTCCGCGATCGCCGCTTGCACCTTGGGGATCAGGGCAGCCGCTTGCGCCCCACGCACGTCGAGGAGAACGCGCGGCGCGTCGCCGTACCAGCGGCCATCGGGTGCCCAGCCATTGTTGCGCACCGGCTGGCCCCAGCCCACCACGTCGTACCTGCTCCAACTCGCCGTATTCTCGGCCTTGAACACGACCCAGCTATGGACGGCGAAAATCCCTTTCCAACGGCCGGTGCGGCCCGTGAAGATCAGGAGCCGCGCCTCCCGTTCGGCATTCGCCGCCGGCAGCATGCCGGTGCTCGACCAATCGGCGCGCTCATAGCTCTGCGGCTTGGTCTGGACGGAATAAAGCGCCCCATGGACCGCCAGCGGAAACAGGAAAATGGCCAGGATGGTGAGCACTATTTTCCTGACGGGGCGGCGCATGGCACCCATGAGAGGTTAAGTCCGAGCGGCAGTGTGGAGCGAAATATGGCGCCGGTATGAGACGGCGCAATGGCGGCGACGCGAGGCAACACATTAAATGGCGGTAAGAAGCGAAATGGGGCAAGAAACGGCGCTTTCGGTCATTAAGCGCTCAACGCACGCGGTTCCCGCTGATGCTCAGGTGAGGGTAGATTTCGGCGCCGCCCTGCGCCAGATCGGCGGTGACCGCCTTGGCGCCCGCCATGCCGACGATGGCGCCGCGGGCGCTGTCGGTGATGACATTGTCGGCGACCAGCGTGCTGGCCGACCCAGGCGCCACCGAGACCGCGATGCCGATGTCGGCCTTGCGCACCACGTTTCCGGTCGCCGCGACGTCGCGCAGATAGCGGCCCCAGCCGAGCATGATCCCGGCCAAGGGCGCGTTCTCGATCACATTGCCGGCCACCGCCGTATCGGCCTCGACCGAGATGCCGATCCCGGCGCTGTCGCCCGGATCGGTGCCGGCCGGCCGCTGCGGCTTCAGGTTCCGGATGATGTTGCCCTGCACGACCGCCAGCCGGCCACCGTCGTTGAAGTTGGTGACCGAAACCCCGATGGCGGCGCCCTCGACGCTGTTGTTGGCGATGATCGCGCCTTCGAACCCGAACTCGGCATAGAGGGCGACCTCGCCGGCGTCGCTGATGCTGTTGCCGTCGATCTGGATGTTGGCGGCGGCGTTGCCGCGCACCGCGGAGAAGGCGCAATGGCGAATGCGGTTGCTGCGCACGATCACGTTGCCGGCGCGAAACGCGTTGATGGCATTGCCGTACTGGCCGGAACCGCCGGAGCGGTTGGCGACGTTCTCGATGCGGTTGTCCGCCACGATGGTGCCGTCGTCGCCGGTCTCCCAGCGGATGATCTGGATGCCGTTGTTGCCGGCCCCGATGATGGTGTTGCGGGCGAGCAGGAGGCCCGCGGCATTGTAGGACAGGATGGCGACGTCCGCGGTGTCGGTCAGGGTAGTGCCGCTGACCTCGCCGTCGACCGCCACGAAGCGGATGCCGTGGCCGCCGCTGCTGAGAAGCTCGCAATCGACGATCCGCACGGCGTGGCAGTTCTCGAGGTTGATGAGGCCGTGGGCGTCGCCAAGCGGGCGTTTGCCGCCGTCGAGCACCAGGCCCGACAAGGTGACGTGGTCGGCGCCTGCGGCGGCCAGCAGCGAGTGCCCCTGGGTCAAGGAGATTTGCGTCGCCCCGCGCACCCCGCAGACCTGCGCGCCCGCCGGAAGCTGCAGATTTCCGGCCCGGTACAGGCCGGGCGCGATCGCCAGCGGCGCGCGCGCACGGGCGGCGGCATCGATGGCGCCTTGCAGCGCGCGGCTCTGGTCGTCGGGGCTGCCGGGGTGCAGGCCGAAATGCGCCGCATCGAGCCCGAGCGCGCCGATCGGCGAGGCCGAAGGAGCCGCAAGGGCGGGGAGGGCGCTGGCGCCTGTGGGGCTGGCGCCTATGGCGGCGCTCGCCGCAACGGCTCCGAGCCTGAGAAGATGGCGGCGGTCGATGTCCATGGCATGCCTCCGGCGACAAGCTTTCGCACAGATCTAAGGCCGGAAGCGTTACGCCGGAGCGCGAGCGCGCGGACAAATGTGCTCAGGGTTAATCAGTTAATGGCGCGCCGCGAGCGCGGCGCGCATGATTGCCTCGCCGGCACGCACGAGATCGTCGAACGTGATCGGAGGCCGCGAGCGTGACCGCCGCGGGTAGAGCCGCCGCGCGACCGGCGCGCGGACTTTGGTGGCCCGCACGTTCGGCACATGTACGAATGCGACCAGACGCGGCCCGCCGGCCCGCGCGGCCGCTTCGATGGCGCGCCAGCACAGGTAGTTGCAAAGATAGCTGCCGGCATCGCCGGAGAGCGTAGCCGACAGCCCGGCCACCCGCACCGCCGCCACGAGCCGCTGCGCCGGAACCCGCAACGGCAGCCCCGCACCGGCTGCCGGCTCGATCACGCTCGCCGCGGGCCGATGCCCGCTCACGTCCGGCACCGCGTCGGTGAGCGCATTGCGGGCCCGCGTCTCGATGCTGATGTGCCGGCGGCGCGCCGCAAGCCCGAACATGAGGAGCACGTCAGGCCGCTCGCGCGCGAGCAGCGCCGGCAGCTCGCGATCCACGGCCACGTAGCTTGTGGGAAACACGTGGGCGACGCGGCGCAAACCGCGCAAGCCGGCGATGCGCCGGTTCGCCAGCTCCGCGACCAGCGGTCCGGTCGGATTGAACGGCGCGCCCGGAAACGGGCCGAAGCCGGTGATGAGGATCGTCGCGGTCATCCGGCCCAATAAACCAATCGCGTCGATGGCGGCCAGTCAAATCAGACGAACCCTGGCAGCAGCGGCGTCCCGGCATCCACCCGCACGCCCTCGAGCGCCAGCAGGCGTTCCTTGGTGAAGGCCCCGCCCGGAGCCGAGAAGCCGCCGATGCGATGGCCCTTGGCCAGGATCCGGTGGCATGGAATGACGATGGGAACGGGATTGCGTCCGAGCGCTCGCCCGACCGCGCGGGCGGCGCCGGGCGAGCCGATCCGCCGCGCGAGCTCGCCGTAGCTCATCGTTTGTCCCCAGGGGATCGCGCGTGCCGCGGCGTAAACCTTGCTCTCAAACGGTTCAACGTCCGTGAGATCGATCGCCACGGTGGTGAAGTCGACGCTGCGGCCGCCCATGTAGCCTTGGACGTCCGCGATCAGCTGCTCGATCTCAGCAGGCATCGCTCCGGTTGTCTTTGCGGCGCCCTTGTTCAGCCGGCGCTCGGTCGCACCGCGATCGAATTCCGGCAGCTGCACCCTCCTCAGGCCGCGCTTGCTCCAGGCCACGCCGCAAGCCCCGATGGCGGTATCGAACACGCAATAGTGGATCGGGACGTTCGTCCGTGCTCCCATCAATTCGCCTCCGGCCCGCTGCAACCGCAATGGGCCTCGATCCGGTAGCCATCGGGGTCGACCACGAAGGCCGCATAATAGCTCAAACTATACTCGGCGCGCAGTCCGGGCCGACCATTGTCACGCCCTCCCGCGCCCAGCGCCGCGGCATGAAACGCGTCGACGGCTTGGCGGGTCGGCGCCGCGAAGCAGAAATGCAGATTCGATCTGTCATCAGGCGGCACCGGCCGCCCGCTCGCGCCGATCCAAAGCGCGACCGCATCGCGCCCGTAGCCGAGCGAACCTTCGGGTTGGCTCAAGCAGGTGTAACCCAAGGGCTTCAGCGCCGCGTTGTAGAAGCGTTTGGTTGCCGCCAAGTCGCGAACTCCGATCGAAACGTGATCGATCATCGATCTCTCCTCTATGTGAATGGAGATTGTCCGAGGTCTAGACGGCGAGCCGGCGGGCAAAGAACTCGACCTCCAACCGCCAGGTCGTGCCGCCGTCCTGCGAGCGCTCGCCGAGCCAATGGAATGAATCGCTCGTGATCCCGGTGAAGCTCCAGCGCACCATGTCGCCGGTGTCGTCCTTGCCTTCCTGCACGATATCGTTGCCGCGGGCGCGGCCGATCTGCCGCGAGTAAAACTGTTTCAGCGGGTCGCTCCACAGGATGTGCCAGGCGTCCAGGCCGGGATCGTAGACCCGCAGCGTCGTCCCGTAGAAATCGCCCCAGGCCGGCGGTGGGGCGGGTTGCGCGGCGCGCGGCGGGACCATCCATACGTCCTGGATCGCGCGGCCCGCCAGCACCCAGCCGGCATGGATCTCGCCGCAGCTTTGCCGCGTGGAGCCGTCGGCCGGGTGGTACACGGCGTCCATCTCCCAGCGCCCGACCAGCCAGCCGTAAAGTCCCAGCTTGTCGGCGCGGTCGGTTGCCGGATGGTCCGCATGAAGGGCTTCGATGGGGGAAACGGACGGAGACCGGATCATGGCTGGGCCTTTTGCGCACGGTGGGAATGCCTTCTTAGATCCCCGCAAGTCCGCGCGGCTTGGGAAAAATTGCTATCCTGTGGGCATGGGAACCGCCTCGCATCTCTTGGCCTCCGGACCGGGTTGGCGCGTCAGCGACGTCGTCTGCACTGCGGGTCCGCGCGATCGGCCGTTCGAGGAACGGCACGACGCCATGTGCATTGCGGCGGTCACGCAGGGCACATTCCAGTACCGGTCGGCGCAAGGGGTCGCCGTGCTTGCGCCCGGCGCGCTGCTGCTCGGCAATGCGGGGCGCTCCTTCGAATGCGGCCATGAGCATGGCACCGGAGACCGTTGCCTCGCCTTCCATTTCGCGCCCGATCACCTGGAAGCGATTCTGGCGGGGGTGCCGGGCGCGCGGCGCGCCGCGTTTGCGGTTCCCCGCCTGCCGCCGTTGCAGCCGCTCGTTTCGTTGATCGCCGCCGCCGAGATCGCTCGCGACGAACGTGACGGCGCGGAGCTCGAGGAGCTTGCGTTGCGCCTTGCCGGTGCGGTCGCGGTGCTTGCTGGCGATGCCCAAGGGTCGCGCGTGCCGAGCCGACGCGACGAGCGGCGCGTCACGCAAGCGCTGCGGCGGATCGAGGCGCGGTTTTGCGAGCGGCTCACATTGACGGACCTGGCGCGCGACGCGGCGACCAGCCCGTATCACTTTCTGCGCACCTTCCGTCAGGTGGTGGGCATGACGCCGCACCAATTCGTCTTGCGCACGCGCCTTGGCCACGCCGCCGTGCGGCTGCGCGGCTCGACGGAGTCGATCACAGCCATCGCGCTCGATGTCGGCTTCGACGACCTATCGACGTTCAACCGCCGCTTTCGGCGGCTGACGGGCATGAGCCCGAGCGCCTATCGGGCGCGCCGTGGGGCCGCGGGGTCAGAGTCCCAACCCTGCCGCCAGCTCCTCGACCGCCACTGACGCCGCCATGCGTCCGTCGGCAACCGCGGCTTCCAGGCGCGGAAGCTTGGCGCGTAGCGCCGGGTCCGAGCGCAGGTGCGCCAGGATGCGCCCCTCCAGCATGGCCCACATCCATTTGACCTGCTGCTGGCTGCGGCGCGCCGCAAGCGCGCCCGCTTCGCTCATCGCCTTTTGATGCTCGAGCACCTTCGCCCACATCGGCGCGATGCCCTCGCCGGTCAACGCCGAGTAGGTCACCACCGGCGGTGACCAGTGGGGCGAGCGGGCGCCCAGGATGTGGAGCGCGGCGCGGTATTCCGCCGCTGCCGTCTGGGCGCGCGCCAGGTTGTCGCCGTCGGCTTTGTTGATGGCGATCATATCGGCGAGCTCGACCACGCCTTTCTTGAGGCCCTGCAGCTCATCGCCGGCGCCCGGCAGCATCAGCACCAAAAAGAAATCGGTCATGTCGGCTACCACGGTCTCGGACTGGCCGGTGCCGACGGTCTCGACCAGGACGGTATCGTAGCCGGCCGCTTCCAGGAGCAGCATGGATTCGCGCGTCTTCGCCGCCACGCCGCCGAGCGTGCCGGAGGACGGGGAGGGCCGCACGAAGGCATTGGGATCGGCGGACAGCCGCGCCATGCGGGTCTTGTCGGCCAGGATCGATCCGCCGGTCCGGGTCGAGGACGGATCGACCGCAAGCACCGCGACCTTGCGGCCCTGCGCGGTGAGGTGGCTGCCGAGCGCGTCGATGGTGGTCGACTTGCCAACGCCGGGCGTGCCGGTGATGCCCACCCGCACGGCACCGCCGGTATCCGGCAAGAGGTCCTGCACCAAACGGCGGGCGGCACGCTGGTGGTCGGGGCGCCGGCTCTCCACCAGCGTAATGGCGCGCGCGATCACGGCGCGCTCGCCGGCGCGGATGCCGCGTGCGAGCCGCGCAAGGTCGGGGCCTGCAGTTTCGGTTCGGGTCACGGCGCGCGAGCCTTCAATGCCTGATTCCTACCTTAAGTCCCTAGCGCTTGGCGCCATTGTCGCCCGGTATCACGACCGCGAGACCGCCGCCCTCCATCGGCTTGTCGGCGCTCGCCCTCGCAAAAACGAACAGCTGCTCGGGTGTGGCGATTCGGCAGGAAGCATCTTGCGTCTTGGTGCAGAATTTTTCGCGCGCCGGCGCCTCGACGTCATCCTCGTTGATGGCCACCAGCTGATAGACGCCGTCGGCGAGCTTTCGCGCCAGGCCATATTCGATGCGGTGCGGGGCGCGCTGCGTGGTGCCCTGCACGATCCAGTCGCGTCCCTCGTAGGCATGGGCCGTGAACTCGCTGTAGCCGATCGATTTGCCGCGAACCAGGTAGCGGCTGCCGCTCCATTGAAACGACGCCACCTCGGGATCATGGGCGGCGCCCTGGGAGAGCGCATAGGCGTGAATCAGCCCGCGCTCGCCGAGCACCGGCTTGGCGTCGCTCAGCACCGGGCCGGTCGAGCTGATGCATCCCGTTAGCGCGACGGCGGTGCCGGCGGCGGCCGCAAGACGCAAAAACCCACCCCGGTATGGAATAAATTCTCCTAGAGAATTCAATGCTTTGTGCCAAGAATTCACGAAAGCCTCCCGTTTTGGTTAAGGTTGGCTGAACTTTCCGGCTGCCTTAACCGACCAAATCTGTATCATAGCCTCCTGGTGGGGGTGGCGGAGGGAAGCATGCGTCGAGACGCTCTCTCGACGAGCCTTTGGCTCGTCGCGATCTTCTTTACTTTCGCTGCCGGTACGGTCCAAGCTGCTGAATTGATCTGGCAAGTCGAAAACCCGTTCCGGTTCTTCAAATCCACCCATTCGTTCGCGACTCAAGAGGCCGCGTTCAACGCGGTGCGCGGCGCGCCCAACGGTCCGCTGCCGGCCGATATCGTCTGGCGGCTCGAGCGTCGCCTCAACGATCCCGATTGCAAGGATGCCTCGACGCCCGATCGCTGCGCCGAGACCGCCGGCCCGCGCTATGCGCAGAGCCGGATGGGCTGGGCCGCCCAAACGCTCGGCGACACCTGCTACGAAAGCGATGGCCGCCCGCGCCGCTATTCGCCGGTCTGCGAGCGCAAATATTCGTGGGGTTCCGCCAAGGAAGACTACATCCTGCCGGAAGCCCACACAGTGCAAATCCAGATCGCGGCCGACCAGCTCGCCGGCGTGACCGGCGACTGCGTTTGGACCTGGCAATCGCGCAAGCCCGGCGGGAGGCCGGAAACCAGGAAGCTGGCGTGCAAGGACAAGCTCACCATCGCGCGCGTTCCCTATGCGCTCGACCGCGCCAGCTCGGGCGTTTCGGTCTCGGTGAAATTGCCGGACGGCCGCGAGCTGTCCGATCACGACGTGGTGGTCGAGGACCTCTTCATCGTGGCGATGGGCGATTCGTTTGCTTCGGGCGAAAGCAATCCGGACCGGCCGGTTCAGTTCAGCCGCACCCGCGAGATGGTCTACGATCCCAAGATGGTGCGCGACGAGGTCGCGTCCAAAGATCTCGACAAGAAGCCGGCGCTGGGCGGCATGGAAGGAGGCTTCGGCCTCGCCTCCGCGGAGGACCAGTTCAATCCGAAGGTCCTGCCCAAGCGGTATATGGAAGACGAAGCGGCTGATCGCATCTTCAAGCCGAATTCGCCGGAATTCCAGGCTGCCTTCGACAAGGCCGCCGCCAAGTGGCTGAGCCGCGATTGCCACCGTTCGCAATACGGCTATCCGTTCCGAGTCGGCATCGAGCTCGCGCTCGAGAACCGCCACCGCTCGATCACGCTCGCGAGCTTCACCTGCTCGGGGGCCGAAATATCCCAGGGCCTGTTCGGCGAGATGGACGCCCGCGAGGGCTTCAGCGATCCGGCCGGCGCCAAGGTGAGGGCGCAGTTCGACCAATTGAGCGACCTGATTTGCCGCGGCGGTGCCAGCGCCCGTACCCAGGCGGCGACCTACACGCTGCCGGACTTCACGTTCGGCAGCCCCCAGATCAGCACGCGTCGGGTCACGAAAATGTGGTGCCCGCCGCAGTTGCGCAAACGGCCTGTCGACTTGGTGATGATGTCGATCGGCGGCAACGACGTCGGCTTCGGCGCGCTCGCCGCCTATGCGATGACGGAAAGCGCGTCCGACTTTGCTCCGATCGCCGGCTGGGTCGGCAGCTCGATCCGCTTCAGCCCGCAGGTGGCGCGCTCCTATCTGGGCGTGCTCGACGTGCGCATGAAGGCCGTCAAGGACGCGCTGGCCGACGGTTTCGGCATCCAGCCTGGACGCGTTCTGCAGTCGTCCTACGAGCCGATCCAATTCGACGAGACCGGCGCGCTGTGCGGCTCCCAGCCGACGCTCGGAATGGACGTGCATCCCGGACTCAAGCTCGATCGCGGCCGGTTGGCCGAAACCGCCGAATTCCTGCGCGAGCTGCTTGCCAAGCTTGAATGCATCAGCAGCACCAAGGGGAAGAGTTGCCCGGCCGATCTCGCGACCGGCACCGGCACCGGCTTCACCCTGGTGACGGACCACATCCCGGAATTCACCAAACGCGGGATGTGCGCGCGCGATCCCAGGCGGGCGCTCGCCGACGGCATCGACATGCGGGTTCCGCGCGTGCCGGTAGGCGGATCCGAGTTCAAGCCCTATTCGCCGGCCGCGACGCTGACCTACGAGCATCGTTGGCGGCTGTTCCGCTCGCCCAACGATGCCTTCCTGGCGGCCAATACGCACCGCGAGGGCACGGCGGTGATCGATCTGCTGCAGCCCGCTTATGCGGGTCTCTACAGTGGTGCGATCCATCCGACCGCCGAAGCGCACGCGATCGTGGCCGACCACATCGTCAAGCACGCGCGCTTGCTGCTCGAAAAGCGCGAGGTGGCGGAAAACACCAAGCAATAGCACGAGCGGATTTTCGCTCAGCTTGATGCCAAATCCAGATGGCCGGGCTTTGTCCCGGCCATTAATTTTCCAGTTTCGGCCTCCGGCCGATTGGAGCTGTCGCGGAAGCCATCGCGGCGGACCGCGGGACCCGTTCACCACGCAGGCGGTGCGGGGCTTCTCAATTCGCTTGGCTGATGTCGGTTGAACCGGTTGACATGCACCAATCAATTCGCGCCTGAATTTTCTATTCCGCGGCGCTGCGTACGTGCCCGAGCCGCTGGTTGAGCCGTGTGAGCAACGTCTCGGCCGCATCGGTGATCACGGTGCCGGGCGGAAAGATCGCCTCGGCGCCGGCTTTGCGCAGCGCCTCGCAATCCTGCGGCGGCACCACGCCGCCGACCACGATCATGATATCGCCGCGGCCTTGTTGCTCGAGGTCGGCCTTGAGCTGCGGCACCAAAGTGAGATGGGCGGCGGCGAGCGAGGAGATGCCGAGGATGTGGACGTCGTTCTCGACCGCCTGGCGCGCGGCCTCGGCCGGGGTGGCGAACAAGGGCCCGATATCCACGTCGAAGCCCAGATCCGCGAACGCGGAGGCGATCACCTTCTGGCCGCGGTCATGGCCGTCCTGCCCGATCTTGGCGACCAGGATGCGCGGGCGGCGGCCTTCGTTTTCCTCGAACGCGGCCACCAGCTTCTTCACCCGCTCGACGCCGTCGGACATGCCGACCTCCCGCTGATAGACACCGGAAATCGTCTTGATCTCCGCCCGGTGGCGCCCGAACACGTTCTCGAGCGCCAATGATATTTCGCCGACGGTCGCCTTGGCGCGCGCCGCATCGATGGCGAGCGCCAGCAAATTGCCGTTGCCGCCGGCGGCCGAGCGGGCGAGCGCCTCGAGCGCGTCGGCGACCGCGCGCGGATCACGTTCCCGCTTGAGGCGGGTGAGCTTGTCGATCTGCAGCTGCCGCACCGCCGCGTTGTCGATCTTGAGCAGCTCGACCGGCGCCTCATCCTCGGGCCGATACATGTTGACGCCGATGACCGCTTGCTGGCCGCCATCGATGCGCGCCTGCGTGCGCGCCGCCGCTTCCTCGATGCGCAGCTTGGGCAGGCTCGCCTCGATCGCCTTGGTCATGCCGCCGAGCTTCTCGACCTCCTGGATGTGCTCCCAGGCCGTCTTCGCCAGGTCGTGGGTGAGCCGCTCCACATAGAACGAGCCGCCCCAAGGATCGATCACGCGCGCGGTGCCGGATTCCTGCTGCAGCACGATCTGCGTATTGCGGGCGATGCGGGCCGAGAAGTCGGTCGGCAGGGCCAGGGCCTCGTCGAGCGCATTGGTGTGCAGGGACTGGGTGTGGCCCTGCGTGGCCGCCATCGCCTCGATGGTGGTACGCGTCACGTTGTTGAAGACGTCCTGCGCGGCGAGCGACCAGCCGGAGGTCTGGCAATGGGTGCGCAGCGACAGCGAGCGCGCGTCCTTGGGCGAGAACGGCTTCATCAGCTTCGCCCACAACAGGCGTCCCGCCCGCAGCTTGGCCACCTCCATGAAGAAGTTCATGCCGATCGCCCAGAAGAACGAGAGGCGCGGCGCGAACTGGTCGATGTCGAGACCGGCCTTGATGCCGGTGCGGACATATTCGAGTCCGTCCGCGAGCGTATAGGCGAGCTCGAGGTCCGCGGTCGCGCCCGCCTCCTGCATGTGATAGCCGGAGATCGAGATCGAGTTGAACTTCGGCATGCGCGCGGCCGTGAAGGAGAAGATGTCGGAGATGATGCGCAGCGACGGCGCCGGCGGATAGATGTAGGTGTTGCGCACCATGAACTCTTTGAGGATGTCGTTCTGGATGGTGCCCGAGAGCTTTTCCGGCGGCACGCCCTGCTCCTCGGCGGCCACGATGTACAGCGCGAGCACCGGCAGCACCGCGCCGTTCATGGTCATCGACACCGACATCTGGTCGAGCGGAATGCCGTCGAACAAGGTCCGCATGTCGATGATCGAATCGATGGCCACGCCCGCCATGCCGACATCGCCGGCCACGCGCGGATGGTCGCTGTCGTAGCCGCGGTGGGTGGCGAGATCGAACGCGACCGACAGGCCCTTCTGGCCGGCCGCGAGATTGCGCCGGTAGAAGGCGTTGGAATCCTCGGCGGTGGAGAAGCCGGCATATTGTCGGATCGTCCACGGCTGGGTGACGTACATGGTCGGGTAGGGGCCGCGCAGAAAGGGCGCGATGCCCGGATAGGTGTCGAGAAAATCCAGGCCCTTGAGATCGTCAGCGCCATAGCGCGGCTTGACCGCGATGCCTTCGGGCGTGAGCCAGGGGGCTGCCGCAGCCGCCCTCGCGGCCGGAGCCGCCCTCGCGGCCGAGCCGGCCGGTATTTGGCGCGGCGCGAAATCGATCTCGGCGAAATTCGGAATCGGGCTCATCGGCGTTGTCCTGGTTGCCACTATACCGCTTTTGCTACGGCTGGCGCGACGCGATTTGCTCCTGTGCGGCTTGCAGCACGGCTAACGCATCGCAGCCGGCATGAATGAATGTCGCGATCCCGGCCGCCGCCAATGCGGCTGTGGCGTCAACGGCCGGGCGTCCCGCATAGTAGAGCGGGGGGGCGCCCGCCGCCGTCAGGGCCTCGGCGGCCGCGACCGCCTCGCGCCTATAGGTTTCGTCCGAGCCGCATAGGCAGACGAGCCCGGCGCCTGCGTCCTTGCAAGCCGCGACCAGCGCGGCAAGATCGGTCTTGGCCTCTGCGGCGGGAGGTGATGAGGGCGCGAAGCCCTCGTTGGTCACCGCCGCGATGCCGCCGGCTGCAAAGAAATTCCTGGCGAAGTTTGCGCGCGGCGTGAAATCGGCAGGCACACCCAGATTGGCGAGAAAGACTTTCGGACGCGCCCTCGTCTGCGCCAGAATTCGGTCGGAGGTATCTCGCAGGTGCTCGAACGGCTCGGCCAAACGGATGCGCGGCAACGCCTCGAGAGTGATTTGGGCGGGCGGCAGCGGCGCCAGCGGCGCGACCTCGAGCACAGCGACCGCAGGTTCGTCGAGATCGGCAAAATCGCTCGTGCCGGTGAGCATGTCGGTGCGCCGGGCCAAAGCGGCCTGCCGCGCGGCGCGCACCGTCGCGACTTTTTTCTGGATCAAACCCTGCTCCAGCGCGGCGGCCGCGCCGCCGGCTTTCTCGATCTCCTGAAACAGCGCCCAGGCGGAATTGCAGAGCTGGTCAGTCAGATCCTCGAAGATGCCTGCGCCCGCCGCCGCGTCGCTGACCTTGGAGAGGTGGGACTCCGCCGACAGGACGAGCTGCGTGTTGCGTGCGGCGCGCCGCGCGAAACGGTCAGGCAGGCCACGTGCCAGCGTGAAGGGCAGCACCGTGATGGCATCGGTACCGCCGACGCCGGCCGAGAATACCGCAATGGTCGCCCGCAGCATGTTCACATAGGGGTCGCGCTTCGTCATCATGCGCCAAGCGGTTTCCGCCGTGATGAAGACCGGTGCCGCCGCCAGGCCGCAAGCGTCCTCGACGCGTCCCCACAGGCGGCGCAGCGCGCGGAATTTGGCGATGGAGAGAAACTGGTCGGCATCGGCGGTGAGGCGGAAGAAGATCATGCGGCGCGCCGCATCGAGCCCGATACCGCAGCCCGCGAGCGCCCGCAGATAGGCGGCGGCGACCGCCAGCGCGAAGCCGAGCTCCTGCGTCTCGGAGCCGCCCGCATTATGGATCGCGCGACCATCCGCGACCGCGAACGGGCCTTTGAAGCCGGCGCTCGCGAGCTCAGCGATGCTCCCGCCGAATTGCGTCGCGGTTTCGCTCCAACCGGTCGGCGCCGCCCCGCTGGTGGCCATCGTGCCGAGCGGATCGAAGCCGAAACGGATACGGGCCGTGCCCGCCTGCCCGCCGCGCCGGCTCAGCAAGGACGCGAGGCTGCGTCCGGCAGCTTCCGCCCAGGCGCCCGAATCCAATTCGAGCGTCGTGTCGGCCGCATCGAGGGGAATGCCATCGAGGGTGCGCGCGATCGCGTCTGCGCCGGCCGCCGCACCGTAGCCATAAGCACCGATCGAGCCGGCAGTGACCAGCGACAAGCCGGTGGCCCCATTGTGGCGGTCGTGGAGGGCCTCGGCATTGGCGGCGGCCGCTTCCGGATGGTCGATACGCTGAAGGATCTCCCAGCCCGCGCCCGCGATTCGACCAGCCGGCATGGGCCTTGCCGCAGCCCGTTCATAGAGCGGTTGGATGGCCAGCCCGTCATAGGTTCTGGCCGCAAGCGTGCGGTCGAATGGCGCGCCCTTGAGCAGGCGTCCCACCAGCTCGAGCCATTGCTCGCGCCGCGCCGGCGGAAAATCGGCCGCGAGCGGCAGGATATCGGCGGGTGCTTCGGTCATTGCCCTGGATCGCCCATGTTCCGAACCGATTTGAGCCTCGTTGGCGCCGTGCCCGGCCCGCTGCCCCGATCGCCGCGGCATTCAGGCATGAATTCCATGCAACGAAAGTGCCACGGCAAGGCCTGTCGGCCAACCCATTGCCGCTACGTGGTTGCCGCCAACGCGGTTGCCGCTAACGCGGTTGTGGCTGCGCGGATGCGGTCTCGCGGCTGCCGCTGTGCGGTCACGAGGCGGTAAGAGGGGGCAGGCGGCTGATACCGGCCGTGTCGAGCCGCGCCAGTGCGTCGCACACCCGTTTGCCCGCGATCATCCGTTCGGGAGCGATCTCCGCCAGCGGCACCAGCACGAAAGCGCGCTCGAACAGGCGTGGATGCGGCAGCGTCAGATCGGTGCCATCGAGGGTGACATCGTCGTAAGCCAGGATATCGATATCGATCGGCCGCGGCCCCCAACGGCGCTCCTGCGCGCGCGCGCGTCCCAGTGCATGCTCGATCGCCTGCACGCGTGCCAACAGGGCCGTCGGCGTCAGCTGTGTGTCGACCGCAATGCTGCGATTGACGAATGGCGGTTGATCCTCGACGCCCCAAGGCGGGGTCGCGTAGTCGGACGAGCGGGCCTTGAGCCGCACCTCGGTCCCATCGCACAGCATGGCGAGCGCGCGGTCGAAGGTTTCGCGGACCTGGCCGACATTGCCCCCGAACGCGAGCAGTGCCTCAGCCAAGGACGTGCTCACTCATGTCCGTTTCGGCTCATGTCCGACCTTGCCCGCGCGGCAACGAACCAACGTGACGCCGACATCGGCAAAGATCGCGGCGATCGGCGCATGCGGTTTGCGCACCGTCACGCGCACAGAGTCCACGCGCACAAACCCTCCCAGCAGTGCGTCCGCGACTGCGCCGGCGGCCGTCTCGACCAGCCGATAGCTCTGCTCCGTGAAGGCGCGGCTCGCGGTCTCCACGATGGCCGAGTAGGACACCGTGTCGATGAGCTTGTCGGTACGCGCCGCGTCCTTGAGCTCGATCGACAATTCGAGGTCGAGCACGAAGCGCTGGCCGACCTTGGCCTCGTGCTCCATCACGCCGTGATGGGCGTGGATCAGGAGCCCGCTCACGAAGATCTGGTCGCTCATCTGGCGTCCCGGATGGCGGCCCCGACCTTGAGGGCCTGTACGGTTTCGGCGATGTCATGGGCGCGGATGATGCGGGCGCCACCCGCGACCGCGAGGAGATGCGCGGCGAGCGAGCCGCCGAGCCGGCGGTCGGGCGGCGCCGGCGAGACCTTGTCGATAAAGCGTTTGCGCGAGGCCCCGACCAGGAGCGGCAGGCCGAATCTCGCGAGCTGGTCGAGCCGCGCCAGGGCGGTGATACTTTGCTCCGGCGTCTTGCCGAAGCCGATGCCGGGATCGAGCACGATGCGGTCACGCGCGATGCCGGCGCGCTCGGCGAGCGCGAGCGAGCGGGCGAAGAAGGCGGCGATGTCGACCATGATGTCGATCGCCGGATCAGCGGTCTCGCGGTTGTGCATGATGATGACCGGCACGGCATGCCGGGCCACCACACCCGCCATGTCGGGATCGCGCTGCAGGCCCCACACGTCGTTGACCATGCGGGCGCCGGCCGCGAGTGCCGACTCCGCCACCTGCGCCTTCATGGTGTCGATCGATACCGGGACTCCGAGCCCGGCCACCGCGGCCAGCACCGGCTCGAGACGCCGCGCTTCCTCGCTCGGCGATACCGGCGTCGCGGTGCCGTACGGTCGGGTGGATTCTGCTCCGATATCGATGATGTCCGCGCCCTCCGCCACCATGCGGCGGGCATGCGTGACGGCGGCAGACGGATCCAGAAAGCGGCCGCCGTCGGAAAACGAATCCGGCGTGACGTTGAGGATCCCCATCACGATCGGGCGGCCCGCAGAGAGCAGCCGGGCAAGCGTCCCGGATGCGTCCGTCGCGGCGCGCGGGCTCTGGGAAACGGACGGGCTGGCCAAGCTCATGGCTGTGGCTTTGCGCCGGCCCGGGCAAGGGAGTCAAGCGTTACAACCGCTGGAATCTCCGGTTGTGCGCTTGCACAGGATCGACGGGGCTAGCGATAGGTGATCTTGGAGGTCAGTGCCTTGGCTTGCTCGACCCAGCGCAGGATGAGCTTCTCGGACGGCAGAAATCGAACGAGCTCGCGTTTCTTGTTCGCCTCGCTCATCGCCTTGGCGAGATTGGCCGGATTGCGATACTTGAGCTCCCTGATCGTATCGACGCCGACGGCCTTCAACAGGCAGGAATACTCCTTCCCCATTCCCTTGATCCGCATGCGGTCGGCCGCGTTCGCCCATCCGAGGATGCGCGCCGTGTCGAAGCCGGTCTTGGCGGCCAGCAGGCTGCGCCCCTTCGGCGTCCGGGCCGCTTCGAGCAGTCGATCCGTCGTTCGGATTCCCAGCGACTTCAGCTTCTTGAGCTCCTCCGCATCAAGGCCGTCGATTTGGTTGATGGGATACGGCATCACATTCTCCTCGCTCCCGTGCCGGTGGCCGGGCACTCCTGGGAGCCCCAATCGAACACGCCAAAGCCCGCGAGCGCGCCTGCGATCGCTTCGATCGCACCGTCCGCGGATTTCTCACGGGGATAGATAATTGTTATGGGGAAGCCGGTCCGGACACCGTCTGTTGGCACACATACAGCCGAGACGTTTTCTGAGACATCGATGCCATCGAGCGCAAGGCCGGCAAACCCGATACCGGCAAACCCAATGCCGGCAAAGGCAGCGTCGGCGCCGATCGACGCGTCGTCGATGAAGGCGTGAGCTCGGTATGCCCGGTCTTCCCCGCACAGGTATCGTCGAGGAATGTCGACGGCCGTTCGTGCAGCTGTTTGCTCGGCGCCCCCGCAGGCGACGAGATATCCGATCCACTCACGCATTTGCCCCTCGTCAGCCCCCACACTTGCGGCGGGTTGAATTCATATTGAACGGCGCCGATTGAGAAGACAAGTAAACCGCTCGCGCTGCCGGCATACAGGAGCGAAATTTCGCGACCCCGTTGCATTCATGCATCAGTCTGCATTCCACAACGGCGTTCGTTTCGCGAATGTTCACGTCGAAACGCCATCTTGGCGCGACATTTACCTAGCTGCCGTGCAATGCGGCGGCATTGGAGCTCCACACCGGAACTGTCGAGCGAATGTGCCGATTGCCTCCGCCATGCTCGATGCGGTTGCCACCGGCAAGGTCGCTGGAGCGGCAGTTGCCGGATCTGACCGTGCTGCCAATGAAAAAGGGCGGTGCATTGCCGGTCCGCTGCCGGGCGCGCACGATTTGCATCAACCGGGCTGCGCTTGCGCAGGATCACAGTGTAGCATGCCCATCACAGACGAAGCATGCTAAGTGGCGTGCGTCGTCGCCTGCCTTTCTGCCATGGAACGGAAGCGTGAAATGACTCCATCGCAAGCCCTACCTGCCGTTCTCGACCGGATCGATGCCGATCTCGACCGCAGCCTCGAGCGCCTGTTCGAGTTCATGCGAATTCAGTCGATCTCCACCGATCCGGCCTACCAGGCGCAGTGCCGCGCGGCCGCCGAATTCGTCGCCGGCGATCTCGACAGTCTCGGCTTCGACACCACCGTGCGGCCGACCGCGGGTCATCCGGTGGTGGTCGGCAAGGGCGGCGGCGGGTCGGCGGGTCCAAACGTGCTGTTCTACGGCCACTATGACGTGCAGCCGGTCGATCCGCTCGATCTTTGGGAGACGCCGCCGTTCCAGCCGCGTATCGCCACCCTTGCGGATGGCCGCAAGATCATCGTCGGGCGCGGCGCCTGCGACGACAAGGGCCAAGTGATGACCTTCATCGAGGCGTGCCGCGCGTTCAAGGCGGTGACCGGCCGTTTGCCGTTGCCGATCACGATGATGATCGAGGGCGAGGAGGAGTGCGGCTCGAATCACCTGTTCGGCTTCGTGAAGGACAACGCGGACGAGTTCCGCCTCGACTTCGCGCTCGTTTGCGACACGAGCATGTGGGACGCCGGCACACCCGCGATCACGACCTCGCTGCGCGGCTTGGTGTACGAGGAGGTGAAGCTCACTTGCGCGGACCGCGACCTGCATTCCGGATTGTTCGGCGGTGCGGCGCAGAACCCCCTGCGGGTACTGGCGAAGTTGCTCGCCGCGATGCACGATGACCAAGGCCGGGTGACTATTCCTGGATTCTACGATGGGGTCCACGAGCTGCCGCCCGACATCAAGGCCGACCTGGTTGGACTTGATCTCACCGCCGAGGAATTCCTGGGCGGCGTCGGCCTCGAGGTGCCGGCGGGGGAGAGCGGCCGCCTGCTGATCGAGCAGATCGCCACCCGCCCGACCGCCGAGATCAATGGTATCATCGGGGGCTATACCGGGCAGGGGGCCAAGACCGTGATCCCAGGCCAGGCCATGGCCAAGGTGTCGTTTCGCCTGGTCGGCGCGCAGGATCCGCAGAAGATTCGCGACGGCTTCCGCGCCTTTGTGCGTGCCCGCCTGCCGGTCGACTGCAAGGTCGAGTTCGGAAATTTCGGGAGCGCGCCCGCGATCGAGCTGCCGTTCGACAATCCCGCGCTCGTCAAGACACGCGCCGCGCTGTCGGCCGAGTGGGGCAAGAAGGCGGTTATGGTCGGGGAGGGCGGCTCGATCCCGATCGTCGGCGATTTCAAGCGGGTGCTCGGCATGGATACGATCATGGTCGGCTTTGCGCTCGACGATGACCGCGTGCATTCACCCAACGAGAAATACGACCTCACCTCGTTCCACAAGGGCACGCGCAGCTGGGCCAGGATATTGGCGGCGCTGGCGGAATGACGCGCACTGGGCGCGTCATTCCCTTCCGCCCGCTTTGAGGCTACAGCGCCTTGTACCAGCGCCGGTCGTAGTGGGCGCCGAGCAGCGGCTGAACCTTGGCGCGATAATCCTTGGTCGCAGCTTCGATCTCGTGAGCGTCTTCGGCCTTCTGATCCTTCCAGATCTCGACGACCTCGAAATGGTTGGTGCGCGCCGACTGCTGCAGGGCATCGAAGGCGACGTTGCCATTCTCCTTGCGGATCGGCCCCGCCACGCCCTTGAGCAAGGCGATCCCGGCCTCCCGGTTCGGCGGCGCGACATCGACATGGGTGATAGCGTAGATCGCGCCCTCGCCACCCGCTGGCGGCGGAGCCGTATCGATCGCGACGCACAGACGGTCGTCGACCGGCGCGATCAGTAGTGGCTGCGCGGCAGCGAGGAACTGCTTGTGCGCGGCGGCGCCGTGCGCATCGAGCGACGCCTGGTCCTTCCAGATCTCGAACGTGGCGAATTGATTCGCCGGGGCGGCGCGCTGGAGCACGTCGAAGCGCACGGCACCCGCTTCCTTTCGGCTCGCATCGGCCAGTTTCTTGATGAGACCGGCGGCCTGCTCTTGGGCAGCCGGCATGACCTCGATGTAGCGCACCACATAGACGGTCGGATCGCCCGCGTTCTGCGCGTGCGCGATCGGCGCGGCGGCGAGCCAGAGCGGAGCCAGAGCGAGCATGAATTGAAAGGCCTGACGCATGTTCCTCCCCATATATCCTTGTTGATGGCGGCAATCGTACCGCCCCGGCGTCCATGACGTCAAAGGCAATCGGACGCCGCGAAAATCCCCGCGCCGTGCCTTCAGGGGGCCGGCAGGGTGAGCAGGCTCGTGAACGAGCGGCCGCGAATGTCATAGACCCGCGCATAGACGACGCCCTCGCGTTCGATCTCCACCAGAATCGGCGCATCGAAGGTCGCGCAGTAGAACTCGCCCAGCATCAGCGCGAAATCCGCGCCTTGCGGGTCCCAGGTGGTCTCGAAATCGGGACCGAGCTCGACCTGCGGCGAGCGGTGCGGCCCGCACACGGCAAGCTTCCAGCGCCGGTCGCTCGGTTTGCTCTCATGCCGCTGCGCGAGCGTCGCGGCGAGCCCCTGCGATGCCTGCTTGAATGAGAGTCCCCAGTAGTCGAGCATGTAACGCCCGCGCGCGCCCGCGACGCCGCCGGCCAGCCGATTGAAATACGTGTACTCGTAAGGATGCAGCCGAGCCATCTCGATGATCGGCAGCGTGACGCCGACCAGGAGCACGATGCCGGCGAGCGCGGCGAGCCCGCGCGATCGTTGCTGCAGCGCGTCGATCAGCCCGGCGCTCGCGAGCCCGCCCAGAACCGCAAGCGGCGGCAGCACGAACACGAAATGGCGAATGCCATTATACATCGCGGGCCGCGCCAGGACCGTCACCGCGACCGGCAGGGTGGCGGCGAGCAGCACGAGCCCCAGGACGGCGCGCCGGTTGGGTGTGAGCTCGCGCCGGCAAGCCCCGATCAACGTCCCCGCCGCGCCGGCAAGCGCGAGGGCGAGAAAGATTTCCGGCAGCTGCAGGGCGAGCAGCGTCGGCACATAGCTGCGCGGCATGTCGGTCACGATCACGAGCGCGCCGGCGAACAGCTCCTGCCAGGGCTTCTCGAAGAAACGCGAGAAATAAGCGACCGCCCGCAATGGATTGAGCGGGTCGGCCACGGACCAGGGCCAGACCAGGGCCATGACCCCATAGGCCAGCACCGCGGCCGGCAAGAGCAATAGAATAAAATGTCCAAGCCGTCCCGCGGCGGGGCGTACCCCCTGCAGGCGGGCCTCGATGAGCGCCAGCACAGCGAGCGCACCGGTGAGGTCGAGGACGCCGAACCCGCCCATCACCCGCGACCCGATCGAGAGCCCGAACCCGGCTCCGGTCAGGGCGCCGGTTGCGGGCGTGATCCGCGGATAGGTCTCGAGCACGCGCACCAGGGCGAGCAGCAGGACCGCCATGGCGACCGCGAAGGGCGCATCCTTGGCATTCATGAACATGTGGCCGACATAGAGCGGGCACGTCGCCAGCAGGACCAGCGCCGCGAAGCCCGCCAGCGGTCCGCCGATGCGCCGGCCCGTCCGCCAGGTCACCATCAGTCCGATCAGGCCGACCAGCGCACCGATGAGCCGCCGCGTCTCGAATAGCGTGAACGGGGATACCTTGGCGGCGAGCGCGGCCAGCAGGTCGAAGCCGCCGCCATACATGTAGAGATTGACGAATGAAAGGGCGCGGCGGTCGGCAAAGCCCGAGCCGTAGAGGTCGAGCAGCAACTGGCCGTATTCGGAGTGCGTGTAATCGTCCCAGCCGAGCCCATAGTCGCGGAACGTCGTGAGCGCGACGCCGGCCATGACCACGAGCACCGCGACCGCCAGCCGGTCGAAGAGCGGGCGCGCCTGCGGCTCGCTGCGGGCGAGCCAAGATGTGGAGCTGACGGATGCCACGGCGAGCATCTAATGCCGCGCCCGCCGGACGAAATCAATTCATCGCTGGCAGGGCCGATCGTCGCGCATGGCGGAATTCTGCGCTCCCGTCGCGTGCCGTGGGCTTGTTGCCGGCATTGAGCCGCCGATCCCATGTGGTATCGTGCAAATACAGTTCGTCAAAAGGGGGGGATTCGATCCATGGCTTCTATTCTGCAATCTCTCGAGCGGACGCTGGCGGCAGGGCTCGTCCTGCTGATCGCGATCGTCGTGCTCGCCGGACTCGTCAGCGGGTCGTTCGTCAAGGTGGACTACCAATGGTGGACCTTCTGCATGCTGTGGCTGCACGTGCTCAGCGGCATCATGTGGATCGGGATACTCTGGTACTTCAACTTCGTGCAGATCCCGACGGTCCCGAAGATCGAGCCGGTCGAGCACCGCGCCGCGATCACCAAATTCATCGCGCCTTCGGCGTTGTTCTGGTTTCGCTACGGGGCGCTGGCCACGGTCCTGACCGGTCTGGCGGTCGCCTACATGCAGGGCTATCTGGTCACGGCGCTCACGTTCCAGAAGGGCGTGTACGGCATCGGCATCGGCATGTGGCTGGCGCTGATCATGGCGTTCAATGTCTGGTTCATCATTTGGCCGAACCAGAAGAAGGCATTGGGATTGGTGCCGTGTTCCCCGGACGAGAAGGCCAAGGTCGGGCGTCTCGCCATGCTGGCCTCGCGCATCAATACGATGCTGTCGATCCCCATGCTGTTCTGCATGGTGGCGCAGCGGTTCGGCGTCCTCTGAGGTCTCGCCGCGACCATGAGGCTGATCCGCCGACTACGCGTGCGCGCGTCGTCGGCGGGTCCGCTCCAGCAAGCCGGCCGCGGAGCGGCGGGATGGTTAACGCCGCCGCTGCCGGGCCGCCTCGTTTTGGCTAGCGTGGGCCGTCCAGCTCAACGTCTTGCCCGAGCTGCATTAATCAAGATCAGATTTGGGTTGTTGCAGCCCAGATTAGTCATTGCGATTGCAGAAGAAGGGGCGCAAAATTCTTTGGTAACCATAGCGGCGGGGGAGCTGCCGTAGGGAAAGCCGGGCGGACCGGGCGTGCCAGTATGTCTGTGATCTTGTTTATACTGGGTATCTTGCTCACCGCGGCGGGCATCGTCACGATCGGCTTCGGGATTCCGATCAACGAGTTCAACCTCGGCAATACCATGATCGTGGCCGGAACCACCGCGGCTGCGGCGGGCCTGATCTTGATCGGCTTGGCGGCGGCGGTCGATCAGTTGACCCAGATCGCCAAGGCGCTGCGGCCGCGCGCTGGCGCCCGCCCGACCACCCAGCCGCAGGCCGTCGAGCACCCTTTCCCGTCCCCTGTCCGGCCGGGGCAGTTTCCGGTCCAGGCCCCGATCGCGGCCTCCGGGCCGGTCACGCCACCCACGCCTCCGATGCCGGCCCCGCCGCGGGCGCCGGCGTTCGCCAAGCAGAGGGTCGAGGAGCGCGCCAGCGAGCCCGCCCTGATGGAGCCCGCCCCGGCACCGTCGTTCTCCGCAATCGAGCGCCTGCGATCGAGCTTGGCGCGCGCGGACCGCAGAGCCGCCGATGGCGCCGACGCGGACGCTGACCCTCACGCTCCGGACGTGCCCGCTCAGGCGGGTCCGGCCGCGGCGGCCAACGGCGCCGCCCGGGTGGAGACGTCCAAGAAGCCGCCGCTCGATTTCCTGTTCCGCTCGAAGGCGCGCGAACCCCAGCCGGAACCATTCGACGCGGTCTGGCCGAAGCGTGGTGCGCGCCGCTCCGACGAGCAGGCGGCCGCCGAGGCGCCGATCGACGAGCCGTCCCTTTCCGAGACGCCCTCCGCTTCCGCGCCTGAAGATTCGCGACCGCCCGCGATCCTCAAGTCCGGCGTGGTCGACGGCATGGCCTATACGCTTTACGCGGACGGATCGATCGAGGCCCAGCTGCCGCAGGGAACTGTCCGCTTCGGCTCCATCGCCGAATTGCGATCGCATATCGAGAACAATTCGTAAGTTCCGTCGTCTTAAGACTAGCGCCGCATCTGGCGGCGCCGCGGAAGCGTGGCAGCCGGCCGGCTCGAGGCGAATCCCGACGGCGCGCCAGTGCCCGGGACGTCGAGCGGAATACTTGCATTTACCCGTCTCGGGCCGCCGGTGACTTCGATCGTGGCTTGCGACAGCGGGCGGCGGATCCGCGGCCGCGCGCCCGCGTCATGATCTATTCAGTAGGTTCTAGGGTCGCATGTTAAGTATCCGGGACGGTTCTACCTCACAGTTCAAACATTTCTTGCCTAGGACCAAGGAAAATAATAGAAATAGAGAGAAATCACGCGGTTCGATTCTGCTGTTGCGCCCGTCGGGCCTTTTCGCAACGCGCAGGGAATGCGCAAGGGTCGAATACCTCGAAACGCAAGGTTTCGGTCGGTCGATCTGAAGATCACGCGACACGGAACCGGTACTGACAGCGGGATTCTCACAGCGGGATTAGTGCACCATGGCCGAGAATGCATCAGGGGGCACCTTCATCGAGCTGACGGCCGAAATCGTGTCGGCCTATGTCAGCAACAATTCGGTGCCGGCGGGAGATCTGTCGTCATTGATCAATCAAGTGCATGCCGCCCTGACGCGCGTATCGAGCGGGCAAAGCGAGCTTCCCTTGGAGCCGTTGAAACCGGCCATCTCGGTCAAGAAGTCGATCGCGCCTGATTACATCGTGTGTCTGGAGGACGGCAAGAAATTCAAGTCGCTGAAGCGTCATTTGCGCACGCAGTACAAAATGACGCCGGAGCAATACCGCGAGAAGTGGGGTTTGGCGCCAGACTATCCGATGGTGGCGCCGAATTATGCCGCCGCCCGTTCCCAGCTGGCCAAGCAGATGGGCCTCGGTCAACAGCGCCGCCGCCGCAAGTAGAATAAGACAAAAGTTGAATTCTCAGGCTTGGTCCGCGAGCGCGGGCCGGTTGCTTTGCTCCATGCGGCTGTTGAGGCGCCACACCGCGGCCACGGAGCCGACCACCAGCGCTGTTCCCACCAGCATCTGCGGCGTCAGGCGTTCACCCAGGAACCGCCAGCCGAGGATGACCGCAATGATAGGATTGACGAACGTATAGGTGGCGACCAGCGGTCCCGGCGCGTGGTCCAGAAGCCACATGTAGGCCGTGAACGCGATCACCGAGCCGGCCCCGATCAGATACAAAAGGCCGGCCCAGGATATCGCCGACACGTCGCCGGGAGCGAATCCGCCCAGCTCCCCGCTGAGCTCGCTGCCGACGAGCAGAGCCGCGCCGCCGCAAACCAGCTGCATGCCCGACAAGGCGATCGCCGACGTGGCGGCTTGCAGGCGCCGGGAGACGAGCGAACCAGCGGCCCAGAAAAATGCCGACGCCAGCAGCAGGAGCAGCATCAGCGGATCGATCGAGACCGGCGCGTTCGGATCGCCCGGCCATGCGATCAGCGCGACGCCGGCGAGGCCGGGCACCAATCCGGCAAACGTCAGCATCCTGGTGCGCGGATCGCTCGGCGCGGATACGTTCAAGAGCACGATCCAGAACGGGACCGTCGCCAGCATGACGGCGGCGAGGCCGGAGGGAACGTATTGCTGCGCGTAGGCGAGCGTACCGTGGCAACCGACAAAGAGCAGGAGGCCGGACATTGAAGCCGACGCCCAAGCGCGCCCGGTCGGAAATCCCGGGCGGCGTACCTGCTCGATGGCGAGCAGAACGGCGCCGGCCGCGATCGAGCGAGCGCCCATCAAGAGCAGCGGCGGTATCGATCGCAGTCCTAGCGCCAAGGCCAGGAAGGTCGATCCCCAGATCAGGTAGACCGCCGCGAAAGCGGCGACCAGCCGGCTGCGCGCCATGAAACCGGAGCCGCTCACGCGGTGCCGAGCGTCGCTTGCGCATCCGATTTGATGCGTTCGACCATGGAGCGAAAACCGTTCGAGCGTTGTGGCGTGAGGTGCTCGCGCAGCCCGAGACGCTCGAACAGCGCGATAGCGTCGATCGCGAGAATGTCCTCGGCGGGCTTGCCGGAATAGGCGATGAACAGGATGGCGATCAGCCCGCGTACGATATGGGCATCACTGTCGCCCAGGAATGTGAGCGTCGGCCCGGCGGCACCGTTGCCGGAAACGCTGGTTGCGAGCCATACTTGGCTGGCGCAGCCCTGGACCTTGTTCGCATCATTGTGCTCGCCCGCGGCGAGCGGCGGCAGCCCGCGGCCGAGCTCGATGACATAGCGATAGCGATCGTCCCAGTCCTCGAGCAGCGAAAAGTTCTCGATAAGGTCGTCGATGGTCATGTCGTCGCTTGTGGCCGATTGCGTGGGCGCCGGGCGGTCGCGCCCTCCCTGATATCGTTATATGGGGGCGGGCGGTACCCGGGCGAATGCGACAATCGAGCGGATTCAAGCATCCGGGCGGTCTGGGCCGGATTCAAATAGGAATAACAGCCGCTTAGGGCTTTTTGCCGAAGTTGCGGCGCGTGATCCCTGCGGAGTCGGAACGAAATAATGCGGAATGGCCCATGTTGCGATCGGGGCCGGCCCGCATCCCGAAACCATAACGAAAAGCCCCAGTCAGATCATGCAGGCTCGCGCGGGTCCTTGCGCGACGGCGGACCCCGCCAAGTGGGGGCCAGATCGGCCGGCGTCAATGTGTTCTGCGAATTCTGCGTAGTCTGCGAAGTCGCTGGCGATACGTGCTGTGAGGCATTGCGAGTCTGCGGCGCATGCAGCGACGGCCTTGCGGGCGGCAACGGGACGACCTGCGCATTGTGAGCGGCAGTCACCGTCGTGACCCTCTCGCCTTCGTTGGCCGAAAGCCTTTCGTTGAACATTTCGTAGAGCCGCTTGGCGCCGGCCTTGGCGCGATCCTCGAGCGCCACAGCGGCCTGCGATCCGACCACGCAGGCCTCCGGCTGCCGCTCGCAGAACTGCCGCATGTCGCCGACCGTCGCGGTTGCTGCCGACATCGCCTCGGTCGCGCTGATCTGCGCGCTCGAGGAGGGCTGTGACTCGCCCCTCGGCAACAGGACCAAAACGACGCCCAGCCAGAACGTCATTCGCAACAGGAAACGCATTCGCTTGACCCTGCTTCCCGGCGGTCGATCCGCCGCCCACGGGCGCAACCTAGCGCAGAGCTTTGAAGTCGCCGTATGCCGGGAGCAGCGGATTTTGCCCATATTCAAGACGAATGAGCCGCACTTTTTCCTAAAATTTGAACGATTCGGATCCGACCCGCATTTGATTCAAAGGCGCCTGCTGCATCTGCGGTCGCAAACCGGGATTTTCAGCCGCACCGACGCCGGCGGCGGGGTGGCGGCTGGCAACCGATCGTTCACTATGCCGCGCGAATGGGCGCTCAAAGCGCAAGCGAACGGAAATCAAGGGACGCCCGGCACCCCCTGCGGGCCCCGCCTTAGCGTTCGCTTAAGCGGCCTCTGACACGATCCCGGCGTCGATCAAGGGGGAGCGCGTCTCGCCAGGCGTGCGCTGGGAACGTGGGCCTGTTCGCTCCAATTCACGATCATCTCGCGGCTTTGCATCCGGCCGCCGGCCGCCGGCGCGGGTTCGGCGCGCTTCGGCTGCTCGGCAGCTTGGGCATGCTCACGGCCATTTTGCTCATGAGCACGCTCGATCCGCTGGCCCCCAAGCTTGCGGCCGCGGCCGAGCCGTCAGTGCCTGCGGTGCTGGGCATCGTCTCCGCATTGCTTTACGCCATGGGCCTCGCGCTGGGGGCGCAGTCGCAGGGGCGCACGAGCGTCCGGCTCGACCAGGTCGAGGAGGATCGCTATCGGCTCCTCGCCGGCAACATGATCGACGTGGTCATCCGGCTTGGCCGCAACGGTCATGTGCTGTTCGTATCGCCCGCGGCCGAGCCGCTGTTCGGCGCCGAGCTGCGCGCCCTGCAGGGTCGCGGCTTGTTCGATCGGGTGCATGTCGCCGACCGGCCGGCCTATCTGACGGCCCTGTCCGATGCGGCGATGCTGCGCGAAAGCCGCACGGTCGAGCTTAGGATACGCCGGGATTCGGTCACGCCCGGTTCAACCGGCACCTTCATCTGGATCGAGCTGCGTTGCTGGCTCCTCGATGGGGCGGCGCTGCCGGATGCCGGCGCCGAGGGCGAAATGGTGGCTGTCATGCGCGACGTCACCGCCAGAAAGGACGAGGAGCACGCGATCGAGAATGCGCGGGCCGAGGCCGAGCGGGCGAATGTGGCCAAGAGCCGGTTCCTCGCCACCATGAGTCACGAGCTGCGAACCCCGCTCAATGCCATCATCGGATTTTCGGAGATGCTGCGGGAGGAAGGCGCGCTGATGATCGACGCCAAGCAACGGCACGACTACGCGCATTTGATCAACGAATCGGGTCATCACCTCCTGTCGGTCGTCAACGGCATCCTCGACATGTCGAAGATCGAGAGCGGCAATTTCGAGATCATGCCGGAGCCGGTCGCGGCCGAACGGGTGATCGCGGAGTGCTGCGAGCTGCTGGCGCTGCGGGCGCGCCAGGCCGGAATCGACATCGTGGTCCATCTGGCGGACGAGCTGCCGGCGATCGTCGTCGACAAGCGCGCGCTCCTCCAGATCATGCTGAACCTGCTGTCCAACGCGATCAGATTCACCAATCGCGGCGGTCGGGTCGCGGTCACCGCCGTGGTCGAGGCCGGCCATGAGGCGGGCGGTGATTCCGGTCATGAAATCGGTCATGAGACCGGTCACGAAACCGCCCATATGATCATCACGGTCGAGGACACCGGGGTCGGCATCGGGGCGGAGGATCTGCCGCGCGTCGGCGAGCCGTTCTTCCAGGCGCGGTCGTCCTATGACCGTCGCCACGACGGGACCGGCCTCGGCGTATCGATCGTGAAGGGACTGCTGGATTTGCATGGGGGTTGGATGGAAATCGAAAGTCGCGTCAGCGAGGGAACTCGCGTCATTGTTCATTTGCCGTTTGATTGCGAAGGCGGGCGCCGCAACGGCGAGGCGCCGGCCCGGATCGTGCCGCGCATCAATGACGTGCGACCAGCCCTTCGACCAGACATCGTGGTGAAGAAAAGTGCGTAACCGCCGAACCGCCAGCATGCGACTGGAGCAGGATCGCGACGATGACGCCAGCGGGTGGCTGGGCGCGCCGCTGTGGTTCCTGCGGAACATCGGCTGGGGCGCGCGGGATGCGATCGCCTTTACGGTGGGTGTCGTCGGGTCGGTCGCGATTCTCGTGAACGCATTGTTTCTGCAGTCCGGCCCGCACCCGGCGCCGCTGTTCAAAGCTTCGATGGCGCCGGTGCCGGCCAGCGAGGCCACCAACAGCGTCGTGGTGGCGGTGCCGCGCGCGCGTCCGCCCGAGCGGGTGCCTGCCAAGCTCGATGTGCCGGCGGCTCCGCCGCCGGCGGCTGCGCGCGCGCCGGCCGAGATCATGACGGAAATCCAGCGCGAGCTCGCGCGCCGCGGCTTCTACGACGGTTCAATCGACGGGGTTCATGGGCCCAAGACCGATGCCGCCATTCGCGATTTCGAGCAGGCCGCCGGCATGAAGCCGAGCCTGCTGGCCAGTGAGGCCATGTTGCAGACGATCGTGAAGTCGAGCCTCGAGGCACCCAAGACCGCGACAGCTTCGGCGACCGCCCAGCCGGCCGCAGGAGCGGGGCGCAATGACGCGATCGCCGACATGCTTTCGCCCTCGCGCCGCGTGATGGCGCTGCAGCGCGCGCTCGCGCAATACGGCTATGGGCAGCTCAAGCCGACCGGCATGGTCGATGCCGACACCCGCGCCGCGATTGAAAAGTTCGAGCGCGAACGCAAGCTCCCGGTCACCGGGCAGGCATCCGATCGGGTGGTCAAGGAGCTCGCCGGGCTGACCGGCCGCCCGCTCGACTAGAAGGGAGCGGCCCGCCTCGCCATGCGCCTCAAGTCCGCGATCTGGGTGGCGGCCTATCTGCGTCGTTGCAACATCGAGGGCGCCTTTGCGGCGGTGCGACGACGTGGCGCCGAGGAGGCCGGGGCGATCTTCATCATGCTCAATCGCCTGGACGGGACTGCGGAGTTGTTCGGCCCGGCGCCGCAATCCGCCTTCGAGGACGCGCACCCGGTCGATCGTGTCTTCAGTCGATGCCTTAAGGACCAGCCGGTGCCAGAAGCCAGGATCGAGGAGCGCATCGTGCGCGAAGTCCGCTTCGATCCTGATGTGTGGGTGCTCGAGGTCGAGGATCGCGCTGGCCGCCACTTCCTCGACCGGGTGGTGGATTGACGTCCCCGATCAACGGTTGCCGAGGCTGCGCGCGCGCGGATCGCGATGCGCCAACGGACGGCGGACGGCGACCCCCAAGACCGGCCGGGCGCCCTCGGGGGCGGGGCGGCGCGAAACCGGCTGCTGACGAGGCGCCGCCTGCTCGCGCGGGTCGGCCGCTTGCCAGATCGCGACCAGGCACAGCGCTGCTTGCGTGCTGATCTCGTCATAGCGGGTCGCCAGCTCATGGACCCGCTGCACTGACTGCCCGATGCGAGGATTGACGAACAACAGGATCCGTTCGAGCACCGCGCGCGGCGCCCGCAAGGCCTTGGCGACGGCCACGATCGGCTCGCCCAGCTCATCGCAAACGATCCGCCGCGCCAATCGGCTCGAAATGCCGAAGGCGAATTCGACCTCGCGCGTGAACGCTTCCACATTGTGGGCGAGCGCCGCGCTTTCAAGCCGCGCGACGATCTCGTTCGTCTGCGTGTGTATCAGCCGGTCTGAAGCAGGGGCCGCGTATTCCAGATTCAACAGGATGAGCTGGCGCTCGCCGCTGTCGGCGGCAAAGAAAAGCTCGCTCAGCTCCGCGGCTTGCATGCCGGCTCGGTCGAGTTGTCTGATCCCGATCGCCGGATTGCCGGCGGGCGGCTCCTGGCGCCGCAATCGCGTGGCGATGATGGCGGCGTGGGCCGAGCCGCACTCCAGCATGATCAGCTCGAGATCGGCGACTGTGAGGCCAGGCGAATGCCGCAGGATCGGTCCGGCGACGTCGATCATGTCGCGCGCCAAGCGTAGGATGACGGCGCGCGGCGCTGCCGCATAGCGTGCCAGCCGCTCCGCCACCGCGGCGCGCGCCGGCACATCCGTCGAGTTGATCAACCGGAGCGCGAGCTCGGTGTAATAGCGCTCGTCGTCCGGCGGATGGGTCGCCTTCTGCAGATAGAGATCGGTCAGCACCCGCAGCAGGGTCGGGCGGATGTCGAAATTGTCCCTTTGACCATGTTCGAGCAGGCCTTCCAGGCTGGCAAATGTTGGCGGCGGTTTGGCCATGGTCCCTTGCACGCAGAACGACACACTTCGACCGATTGTATGCCGGTCGTGTTAGCGCTCCGTTAAGGAAAACCGCCGTTAACGGATGGCTCTCTAAAGTTGGCACGATGCTGCACCCGGGGGACGAGTTGGGCATGGTTGCAGCAGCACCTTTCTGATCGGACCGGACCGAATTGATGAAAAATTTATAGGGAATAAAGGATTCTTCGGTGTTACAAGTCCCGCAATGGGCAGCCTTTTAATTGGTAAATGGTGGCGTCGGGGCAACCGACTGGCCGCCCTGATCCTCGCCATCGTGGTCGGCGGGGGCGCCGCCCTTTATTGGTATCGCGGCGGCGCCGTGGAAACCGATGCCGGGCGCACCGCCCGCGCTCCCGGCCGCGCTGCTGTTCCGGTGAGCGTGGCGACCGCGGCCCGACGGGACGTGCCGATCTATCTCACGGGTCTGGGCGCGGTCCAGCCGACCCTAAGCGTCGGCGTCCACTCCCAGGTCGACGGCAAGCTGCAGGAGGTGCTGTTCACCGAGGGACAGCACATCAAGAAGGGTGACGTGATCGCCAAGATCGATCCGCGCCTGTTCAAGGCCGCGCTCGATCAGGCGCAGGCGAAAAAGGCCCAGGACCAGGCGCTGCTCGGCTCGGCGCAGAAGGATCTGGCGCGCTTCAAGGCGTTGGCCACCAAGAGCTTCGAGACCCAGCAGAACGTCGATCTGCAGCAAGGCAAGGTCGATCAGCTGGCGGCCGTGATCGATGCCGACGATGCCGCGATCGAGACGGCGCAGACCCAGCTCGACTATACCACCATAACGGCGCCGAGCGATGGTCGCATCGGGGTGCGGTTGGTCGATCCCGGCAATGTCGTGCGCGCCTCGGACGCCGGGCCGATCGCCACCCTTGTGCTGGCGCAACCGGCGGCCGTCATGTTCACGCTGCCTTCGCGCGCGCTCGACGACATACGCCAAGCCAACGATCGTGGCCCGATCGAGGTGATCGCCTTCGATCAGGACAACCGCCTTCCGCTCAGTACCGGCAAGCTCCTGATGATCGACAACGCGGTCGACCAGGCCACCGCCACGATCCGGCTCAAGGCGATATTCCCCAATGCGGACGACCGGTTGTGGCCGGGCGAGTTCGTCAATGCCCGCCTGCTCATGGAGACGCGCAGCAACGCCATCGTGGTGCCCTCGATCGCGGTCCAACGCGGGCCGCAGGGATTGTACACCTGGGTCGTGACCCCGAATAATACCGCGGTTGTTCGTCAGATCCAGGTCGGTCCCACGGCAGCGGATTCGACCATTGTCGATTCCGGCGTCAACGAGGGCGACCGCGTGGTCATCGATGGACAGTACAAGCTGCAGACCAATGCGCCGGTGTTGGTGAGCTCTCCGCCCGCAGCGGGCGCCGGACGGAGCACCATGTGAATATCTCCGAGCCTTTCATCCGGCGTCCGATCGCAACGTGCCTTTTGATGTCGGCATTGGCCTTCGTCGGCATCGCGGCTTTTCCGTTCCTGCCGGTGGCGCCGTTGCCGCAGGTCGACTTTCCGACCATCCAGGTCACCACGGCGCTCGCGGGCGCCAGCGCCGAGACCATGGCCTCCGCCGTCGCGACGCCGCTCGAGCGTCAATTCGGGCAGATCGCCAGCATCACGCAAATGACCTCGACGAGCACGCTGGGCGCCACCACGATCGTCCTGCAGTTCGATCTCAACCGCAACATCGATGCGGCCGCGCAGGACGTGCAGGCGGCGATCACGGCCGCCGGCAGGCAATTGCCGCAGGCTTTGACGACGCCGCCGGTCTACCGCAAGACCAATCCGGCCGACATTGCGATCATGATTTTCGGCATGCATTCCGACACTCTGCCGCTGACCACGATCGATGATTATGCCGACAACTACCTGGTCCAGCAGCTCTCCCAGGTGGCCGGCGTGGCCCAGGTCTTCATCGGGGGCGAATCGAAACCGGCGGTCCACGTTCAAGTCGATCCCGCGCGCCTCGCCGCCATCGGGCTCACCCTGGAGGAGATCCGCGGCGCGCTGGTCGCCTCCACCACGAATGCCGCCAAGGGAACGCTGAACACCCCGGACAACAGCTTCACCATCGCGTCCAACGACCAGCTCACGCTGCCGGAGCAATACGACAACGTCGTGCTGGCCTACCGCAACGGCGCGCCGATCCGGGTCCGCGACATCGGCCAGTCCGTGCTTGCCGCCGCGGACGTAACCGTCGCGGCTTACGCGAACCGGATTCCGGGCCTGTTGTTGCTTGTCACCAAGCAACCCGGTGCCAACGTCATCGAGACGGTGGACAAGATCAAGGCGCAGCTTCCGGGGCTCATGGCCAAGCTCCCGCCCGCCATGGAGATCGAGACCATTCTCGACCGCACCCAGACCATTCGGGCCTCCGTGCATGACGTCGAGTTCACGCTGGCGCTCACGATCGGCCTGGTCGTGATGGTCATCCTGCTGTTCTTACGCAATTTCTGGGCGACGTTCATCCCCGCCATCACGGTGCCGCTGGCACTGCTCGGCTCGTGCGCCGCGATGTATCTGCTCAGCTTCAGCCTCGACAACCTGTCCCTGATGGCGCTCACGATCGCGGTCGGCTTCGTGGTCGACGACGCCATCGTGGTGGTGGAGAATATCTACCGCCACGTCGAGCACGGCTTGCCGCCGTTCGAGGCGGCGATCAAGGGATCGCGGGAGGTCGGCTTCACGGTGCTGTCGATCAGCTGCTCGCTGATCGCGGTGTTCATTCCGCTCCTGCTCATGGGCGGGATCATCGGGCGCCTGTTCCGCGAATTCGCCCTGACGGTCACCGCCTCGATCGCGGTCTCGGCGCTGGTTTCCCTCACGCTCGCCCCGATGCTCTGCTCGCGCTTCCTGCGGCCCGAATCGGGCCAGCATGGTCGCTTCTTCAACATCGTGGAGGAGGGCTTCAACCGCCTGATCGGAGGCTACCGGCGCACGCTCGACATCGTGCTGCGGCATCAGGCGATTACGCTCGGCGTATTTTTCGCCACCATGGCGCTGACCGTCGTCATGATCGTTGAAAGCCCGAAGGGCTTCTTTCCGATCCAGGACATCGGCGTCATCACGGGATTTTCTGAAGCCGCGCAAAGCGCTTCGCCCGAGCAGATGAAGCGCCTGATGCAGGAGCAGAACGAGATCGTGCTGCAGGATCCCGACGTGCTCGCCATCGGCTCGATTACGGGCAGCACCGGCGGTTTTGCCAACACGGCAAATACCGGACGCGCGTTCATTGCGCTCAAGCCGCGCGAGCAGCGCGCGTCCACGGCGTCGCAGGTCATCGACCGGCTGCGGCCCAAGCTCGCCAAGATCGGCGGCGCCAACCTCTTCCTGCAGCCCACGCAGGACATCACCGTCGGTGGCCGGCCGGCGCGCGGAAGCTTCCAATACACGCTGCAGGACTCCAACATCGCCGAATTGAACGAATGGTCGGTCAAGATGCTGGAGAAGCTCAAGACGCTGCCGCAGCTGACCGACGCGTCGAGCGATCTCCTGGCCAACGCGCCGCAGCTGACGATCGCGGTCAATCGCGACCAGGCCGCGCGCTTCGGCATTTCGCCGCAAACCATCGACGACACGCTCAACGACGCCTATGGGCAACGTCAGATCACCCAGTATTTCACCCAGCTCAACACTTATGGGGTGGTCGAGGAAATCTTGCCGGAGCTGCAAAAGACGACCGATTCGCTCGACCGCATCTACGTGAAATCGCCGTTGACCGGCGGCGCGGTGGCGCTGTCATCCCTGGTCAATGTCGACACCAAGCAGGTCGGCCCGCTTTCGATTTCGCATCAAGGGCAGTTTCCGGCGGTAACGCTGACCTTCAATCTGCGGCCCGGCGTCGCGCTCGGCGAAGCGGTCGACGCCATCGCGCAAGCCGCGCGCGCTATCGGCATGCCGGCCGCGGTGCTCCCGACCTTCCAGGGCAATGCCCAGGCGTTTCAGGCCTCGCTGTCGAGCGAGCCGCTGCTGATCGCCGCCGCGCTGGTGGTGGTCTATATCATCCTCGGCATTCTGTACGAGAGCTTCATCCATCCGCTCACGATCCTGTCGACCTTGCCGTCCGCCGGCGTGGGGGCGCTCCTGGCCCTCAACTTCGGCCACATGGACCTGTCGGTGATCGGCATCATCGGCATCATCCTGCTG
The DNA here is from genome assembly GCA_035552735.1 of Xanthobacteraceae bacterium. GTDB lineage: Bacteria > Pseudomonadota > Alphaproteobacteria > Rhizobiales > Xanthobacteraceae > VAZQ01. The sequence continues at coordinate 6,912 of DASZKX010000279.1, read as the reverse complement.
ATCGGCATCGTCAAGAAGAACGGCATCATGCTGGTCGACTTCGCCATCACGGCCGAGCGCGACCGCCATATGGCCCCGCGCGACGCCATCCGCGAAGCCTGCCTGTTGCGCTTCCGGCCTATCCTGATGACGACGGCGGCCGCGATGCTGGCGGGCGTGCCGCTCGCGCTCGGGACCGGCACCGGCTCGGAGCTGCGCCAGCCACTCGGCTACGCCATGGTCGGAGGCCTCGCGTTCAGCCAGCTGCTGACCCTTTACACGACCCCGGTGGTCTATCTCTATCTCGATCGCCTGCAGATCTGGCTACGCGGCAGCCGAAGGGCGCCGCCGAGCCGGCCGGAGGAAATCCACGCGGTCGCGGCGGAGTGAATGGCATCTGAGTTTGGCGTCGAAGGCGCAACGAAAGTTGGGATATTTTGTTCTTGATTTGTTCTGTATGCTCACGGTAGATTAAAGCTGGACCGCAAACTGCGAGGAGTCACCCCGCCGTGCTGGTCCACTAGTGCTAGTTGCGAGTCTCCACAAAGCGGAACGAAGTCACCCTGTTTGCGCCGAACGCGCGTAACATCATAAGTCCAAACATCGCCAAGGCTTCCTGCGCCGCGCTGGATGTGTTCATGGCGATTGAACTGGGTTGAACGGCAATGGCGCGCGTTCAGTTCTCCTTGGAGAAGGACCCAGCCGCGTTGGTCGGGCTTCTCAGAGAAATTCAATATTTGGCTGACTCTGAGAAAGTGGCGCTGGGCTTTTGGCCGGAAGAGGCGCTACGGGAAGCGATCACGCGGCGACGTTTGTTCGCCATGTTGGCTCAAGTTGGGTCGAAACGAGAGGTTGCGGGATACCTCCATTACAGTGGCGTATTCCCTCATGCCAAAATACAGCAGGTCGCTGTTCTCTCAAGATATCGAAAGTCTGGAGTCGCATCCGGTCTGTTGAACAGTCTTGTTTCGGAGTTGGAACGCGCCGGATTCTTAACAATTAAGGCTGAGGTCGCGTCTGACTTAACGACGGCGATGTCATTTTATCAAAAAAACGATTTTGAAGTTGTTCGAACGCGTCCCGGCGGACAGGTTCGAAATCGAACAATCACTGTTTGTGAGCGGCAATTAGAAACCGACAGCCTTTTCACTGCGATGTCATCCGATGAGGGGCATGACATTGATCTAGGGATTCGACGCCGAAGCGCCGGCGAATCGCCATTTTTCGCATTTGATCTGAATATATTTTTTGACTTGGTAAGAGACCGCTCGAATTCTGCCAACGCGCGACGACTCTTCGGGGCGGCGCTGGCCCATGAAATTCGCCTAGCAGTTGCGGCAGAATTCGTCTCTGAGCTTCAGAGAACCACGGTTGATCCAACTGTCGATCCGATACTTCAAATGGCGATGCGTTTGCCACGTCTCCCAAATCAGGATCAAACCGAACTCAACTCATTGGCAGATCGAATCCACGAGCTAGTGTTCGTCAAGCCAAGATCGCGCGGGGCAGGCTCAACACAGGCTTTGAGCGACGCACACCACTTGGCGCACGCCGCCCTTGCCCGCGCTTCAGCCTTTGTAACCAGGGACGGGGCAATTCTCTTTGCAAGAAGCAACCTGCTTTCGATGATTGGCATTGACGTCGCAACGCTCGACGAACTGGTAGCGCTGTTACCGGGCGATATTTCCGAAGGGCAAGAAGCGACAATTCAAGGACACGGCTTCGAATGCAGACGTTTGTCTGGGGCCGATTTGGCGCACTATCTCAAGAGTACAAACGCGGCGGAAGCCGTTATCAGAGAATTCGACGGCGACAGCGAAATCGATTCGGAGTCTCGGCGTGATGCGATCTTTGAGAATGAAAAGATCGTCGCTGTCGGTGCGATTAGAATTCCGAAGGGGATGGAGCCTGTCGCGCGGCTGCTGGTTCATGTCAGGCCGGAGAATGTCGATCGAGACATGTTCGCCGACTATCTGCTCGACAGGCTTACGCGCTTCGCATGTAGGGATTTGGCGGCGACAGTCGAACTCGTTCACTTGCCCGGGCAATCGACGGTAGATAGCCTCGCAAAATCGCGCGGGTTTCTTCGAGGCGCGTCACACCGAGACCTGGTAAAGATCGCACTCGGAAGGCCTTTGACAGCCAGCAATTGGACGAGCGCGATTCGGGAAATACGCCGGCGAACAGGCCTCATTCTTCCAAATGAAGCTCTGGTAGCGAATGCTGAGCGCGATGAATTGGCGGTCACAACCCGTTCGGGGAAAACGTTTAGTATTGTGCCCGGAAGGCTTGAGGATATCCTCAGCCCTGCGATCATAATTTGGCGGGGGCGGAGCGGCGTTATCGTCCCGATCAAACGTCCATATGCCGACGATCTCTTGGGGACCAGCGAGCAGTCGACGTTCTCGTTTATCATGAACCGCGATGCGGCTTTTCTATCTCGCCGTGCCTACGTCAGCAGTCCTCGAACCGCAAACCTAATGCGGCCTGAAAGTCCGATTGTGTTTTATGAATCTTCCGGGAGGAATGGGCGTGGGGCGGCTGTCGCTGCGGCGCGAATAGTCGATGCGGTGATCGTCGGAAAAAAAGAGGTTCCAAGTGACGGATTAAGACGGTTGGTGGTCGATGATGTCGACGAGTTTTCGGGCTCAGATGACGTGTTGCTGACGACATTCGACAATCTTCTTGTGCTGCCGAAGCCAGTACCTTGGAAATCACTCAAAGAACTCAACGCAGTAGGTAAGGCGAATTTGGTAACCGCAGTCTCGCTATCCAGCGAGCAGATAACCCAGATCTTCGACTATGGATGGTCATGTGACCGAACAACCTGAAGCTATTATATCTATCCGACCTAGCTTTGCAGAAGCCATCTTATCGGGCTCGAAGACTATTGAGCTACGACGGAAGATTCCGTCAATCGATCCTGGAACGCGAATTTGGATATACGCCACACGCCCAGTCGGAGCCGTGGTCGGTTCGGCTCTTATTGAACGGATTATTCGCGGAACCCCTGGCGCGATTTGGAGCAGTTACGGCGAGGAAACGGGAGTTACCCATAGCCATTTCAAGACGTACTTTGACGGCGCGGTTGAGGCTATTGCATTATTTCTAACGGAGGTGCGTCGAAGTAAGCCAGTTAATATCGATAAACTTCGAGCGCTTCGCCATGGCTTCCATCCGCCGCAAGTAATGGCAAAGATAACGGGCAAAGAGGCGATGTCGCTTCGTCGATGGTCGGATGCCCCCTGAGTTTCGGCCCTGCTTTTGTCGCTTGGCTGTTTGGTGAGAAGGTGGAAGCCTGCCGCGGTTTCGGCCGCTCCTGATGATGGCGGCGGCCGAGGTGGGGCAGCCGAAGAGCGCCGCCGACCCGGCCGGAGGAAATCCACGCGGTCGCGGCGGAGTGAAGCGCGCGCTTCACTTCGGCAGGAACGCCTCGGTGTAGAGCTTGCTCATGTCGGGAGCGTCCGGGAGCAGGCCAAGCTCGACGAAGGAGCGGGACAGCACGTCGAGCGCCTTGGGGTTGAAGCGGCCGGTCGGGTTGAAGATCGGCATCAGCTCGTCGTAATTCCGGCCTGCCACCGCCTTCGACACGTCGGACACGCGGGCCGCCATGTCGATCGTCTGCTCCTTGTGCTGGCGCATGTATTGAACACTGTCGAACCAGCCCGCCAGGAATGCGCGCACCGCCTCCGGATGGCTCTCCATCAGCTTGCGGCTGGCGTAGATGACGTGGACGTGGAAATCCTTGAGGCGGTCGCCGAAGCGCACCAGGATCCGGCCGACGCCGTCCTCCTCCAGCTTGAAGACGGTGCTGGTCTCGGTCACGATCCCATCGATCTGGTTGGTCTTCAGCGCGGCGGCTTGCGCCGCCGAGCTGCCCAGCGTGGCGATCCTGATGCCGTCGGCGCCCCAGCCATGGGAGCGCGACAGCTGTTGGGCCAGCCAATAGGTCAGCGAGCCTGCGCTCGAGACGCTCAGCGTGCGGCCCTTGAGATCGTCCTCGGTCTTGACCGGGCCATCGCGGCGCACCACCACCATGATGCTGCCGGGCGCGTCCGCCAGGGCGGCGACCGCCAGCATGGGCGCGCCCTTGGCCACAAAAGCGAGCGTCGGGCCGCCGCCGAGCGCGATATCGAGCGCGTCCGCGGCCAGCGCCTGCAGCAGGCGCGCGTCGCCCGCGAAGCTCGCGATCTCGACGTCGAGGCCGCGTCGCTTGAACAGGCCGGTCTCGGTCCCGACGTCGGCGGGAATGAATGCAAAGGTTTGCGCCTGGGCCTTGCCGACGCGAATCTTTGTCTGGGCTCGCGCCCCGGTTTCGGTGAGCAGTGTGCCGGCCGAAAAAGCACCAAACAGAAGGGCGCCGGACAGAACCACGCCGAAGCGGCCGCGTGACCGGATTCGATCCTCGGCCGAACGATGCAGCGCCGCCATGGCGTTCCCGATCATGCCCCGAGCCATATGCCGCACCCATTGAGGACGGCGTCATCCGCAATGTCAACTCGCCGATCCGCGCCATCGGTTTGGCGACTTTGGCGGGCCGTTCCGCTCAGGCTTGACAGCATCGCGTGGTCACGGGAAGGCTGCCGGCGACGATCAAGAGGGAATGGATGACCCATCTGCGATTGACCCTGGCCTGCGGGCCGTATGACCGCACCCAGGCGTTGCGCGACGGCACCATCCGGCCCGAGGGCATCGAGCTCAACGACGTGCCCAGCACCATGCGGGACATCCCGCTTGGCGAAGGACAGCTGGTCTGACGCGCGCGTATCTGGAATTCGCAACGCTCGAGGAGAAGCCGTCATGAATGTTTCCGTACGTCATTTGCCGTGGATCGGCGGCAACGCCGAGGTGGCGCCGGGCGCGACCTTCTCGCCGCTGGTGTCGCCGATCGACGCGACCGTGGCCGCGCAGATCGTGGAATCGGACGCCGCCATCATCGACGCCGCGGTCAAGCATGCCCATGCGGCCTATCTGAAACATCAGGACGAGACCATCGCCAAGCGCGTGGAATGGCTGCTGGCGGCGGCGGATGCCATCGACAAGATCGAAGCCGAGCTGATCCGCTCGCTCATCCGCATCATCGGCAAGCCCAAGCGCGCCTCGACCTTCGAGGCCAAGCGGGCGGGCGCCTTCATCCGCGCCTGCGCGGCGCAATTGCCCCATCTCAACGGCGAGGTGCTGCCCCTCGACGCCAATGCGGCCGGCGCCGGCCGCTTCGGCTTCACCACCCGGGTCCCCTACGGGGTGGTGGCGGCGATCACGCCGTTCAACGGTCCGGTCAATCTCCTGGTCCAGAAGCTCGCACCCGCGCTTGCCATGGGCAATGCGGTGGTGGTCAAGCCCTCGCCGCCCGGAACCGAGGTCGCGCTGCTGCTGGCGGAGGCGGTGAAGAAGGCCGGCCTGCCCGACGGGCTGTTCAACGTCGTGCCGGGGGGACGGCAGGCCGCGCTGTTGCTGGCCGCTCATCCGCTGGTGGCGGCGCTGACGGTGACCGGCAGCACCGCGGCCGGTCACGAGCTCGCCCGCGCGGCCGGCGCCAAGCGCTTCGTCGCCGAGCTCGGCTCCAATGCCGCCAACATCATTTGCGCCGATGCGGATCTCGCCGATGCCGCCCAGCGCATGGCGGGCGCCGCCTTCGAGGCGAGCGGCCAGCAATGCATCTCGGCCCAGCGGGTGATCGTGGAGCAGCCGGTCTACGAGAAGTTCCTAGAGCTGTTCGTTGCGGCGGCCAGGAAGCTCAAGGTCGGCGATCCAGAGGATCCGGCGACCGATGTCGGCCCCATGATCAGCGCCGCCGCGGCCGACCGGGTGGAGCAGATGGTGGCGGACGCGGTCGCCAAGGGCGCCCGCCTAGTGCTCAAAGCCGAGCGCCGGGGCTGCATCCTCGGGCCCGCCATCGTGGCGGAGGCGCCGGGGGGCGCGCGTTTGATGGGCGAGGAGGCGTTCGGGCCGGTGGTGGTGGTGCAGCCGGTCGCCGATGTGGACGCGGCGCTCGCGCTCGCCAACTCTTCGGAGTTCGGCCTGCAGGGCGCCTGCTTCACCTCGAGCCTGGAGACGGCTTTCAAAGTGTCGCGCAAGCTGCGGGTCGGCTCGCTCTGGATCAACGAGGCGAGCCGGTTCCGGCTGGACACCTATCCGTTCGGCGGCGTCGGATCGAGCGGCTTCGGACGCGAGGGCGTCCGCTACGCCATGGAGGAAATGTCGCAATGGAAATTCACCGGGATCCGGCTCAACCCGAAATAGGGCGGCTTCGCCGCCTGCGTGACGCGGACTCGATGACTCCCCAAAACGTTTCGATGCACAGAACACATATCAAGTATGGGTGCGATGCACAATAATTGCGTCGTGACTGCACAATCGTGGTCGGTTCGCGCTTTCTTGCAGGGCTTGCGTCAGCTGAACTCGCCCGTATAACGCATTGATTTCAAGTAATTTCTATCATCGGTCGGTCATGGGGCTGCCCTGCCTCCAGCCACGGGCGACCCAAATCAAAAAATTGTGCATTGCAATATAGCGGCCCCGCAATACGTCAGAGCAGCGAACGGGGGCGCAAAGAAACGACAGATGGAGATTTCAAAAAATGTTGACCAAGACCAAGCTTGTTCTCGCGGCGGCCCTCATCGTGGGCACTGCCTCCGCGGCGCTGGCGAACGATTCCGGCGAAAACAACATGGGTGGGTCGGTGATGCCCGGCAGCATGGACGGTGTCAATCCGGTCGACCATCCGGGCTGGTTCCCCGGCTATGCGGCGCAGCACAGCACCGCCGGCAATGGCGGCGCGGCCTATGGCTACGTCGCGACGCCGAAGAAGCCGCATCACGTTTCTCACGTGCGAACCCAGGACCGCTAGCGTGTGAAACCCTGAAGGCCTCTGATCGGAGGCCTCCGGCAAGCAGCGCAAAGCCCGGCTCAATGGCCGGGCTTTGTCGTTCT
>DASZKX010000278.1:0-12442 GCA_035552735.1 Xanthobacteraceae bacterium | reverse complement strand
CCGCCCGGCATGCCTTCCATGATGACGGCGTTTCAGGCCATGGAGATCATCGTGCTGCCCGAAACCACCTATGTGCGCATCGACCATGCCCACGATTCGCATCGCCGCATCTATACCGACGGCCGCGACTGGCCGCAGGCGGTCGAGCCGAGCTTCATGGGTTATTCCATCGGCCGCTGGATCGACGAGAATCATGATGGCCGCTTCACCGCGCTCGAGGCGGAGACCCGCTATTTCAGAGGGCCACGCGCGCTCGATCCGGCCGGCATGCCGACCCATGCGAACAACCAGTCGATCGTCAAGGAGCGCATCTATCTCGACAAGCAGGCCCCCGGATTGCTGCACGACGACATCACCTTGATCGACGATGCCTATACGCGTCCCTGGACGGTGCTCAAGACCTACCGTCGCGACCCGTCTCCGTACCCGGTCTGGCAGGAATATTATTGCTCCGGCGATCAGGAGCTGATCAAGATCGGCAAGGAGACCTACTATCGCGGTGGCGACGGCAACCTCATGCCCACCCGCAAGGACCAGCCGCCGCCCGACTTGAAATATTTCAAGGCACGGAATTAGACGCATCCGTATGATGGGTAGAGTTCTTAAGGGCGTTCACGCCCGTCTTCGCGGGCTATGCGAAACCCATCAAACGGCGCCGACGGGTTTCGCGAGAGTTAAACGTATCCGTCAACCGCCGTCGATGGGTTTCGCAAGAGCTCTACCCATCCTACAAAGAAGCCTGGAGGAGATCGCAATGGCCGATGATCCCGATCACACCCGACGCTGGCTCATCAACGTGAGCGGAGCGGCGCTGTTGTCGAACGTGCTGCCGCTCGCGCCGGCGTTGGCGCAGGGCGCCGCCGCCACCAAGGCCGCGGCCGGCCTCGAAGGCTCCGAGGAAGGCGGCAAGGACGCGGCGCTCTCGCCCGTCACGGTGGCGCTCACCAACTACATCTCGGGGACGCTCGACCGCGAGCTGCCGGCCCCGGTGGTGGCCAAGACCAAGATGCATGTGCTCGACACCGTCGCCGCCATGGTGTCCGGCTCGCGGCTCAAGGCCGGGCTCGCGGCGGCCCGCTATGTGGACGGCCTCGGCGGCAAGCCGCAGGCGACCGTGGTGGGCACCGGGATGCTCACCTCGACCGTCAATGCGGCGCTCGCCAACGGCATGGCGGCCCATGGCGACGAGACCGACGATTCCCATCTCAAGGCCCGCTTCCATCCGGGCTGCGGCATCGTGCCGGCGGCGCTCGCCACCGCCGAATCCGCCGGCCGCAGCGGCAACGATCTGTTGCGCGCGGTCGCGCTCGGCTACGACATTGGGGCGCGCTCGATCTACGCGCTCGGCTTCGGCAAGCTCTATACCGAGCGGCACAGCACCCACAGCCTCGCCACCACCTTCGGGGCGACGGCGGCGGCCGCCGCCATGCTGCGGCTCGATCCAACCCAGGTGCGGCACGCGATCTCGTTCGCCGCGCAGCAGGGCTCGGGCGTGCCCTACTGGGAGCGCGACCGCGAGCACGTCGAGAAGGCGTTCGATTTCGGCGGCATGGGGGCGCGCAACGGCGTCACCGCCGCCACCATGATCGCGTCGGGCATGACCGGCGTCGATGATCCCTTGAGCGGGGACAAGAACCTGTTCACCGCGCTCGGCGACACGCCGAAGCCCGAAGAGTTCGTCGCCGACCTCGGCAAGCACTACGAGATCATCGAGACCTCGATCAAGAAATGGTGCGTCGGCTCGCCGCTCCAATCCGTGCTCGATTGCGTCACCGAGCTGCTGAAGGATCCCGAGGTGCGGGCTGGCCGCGTCAAGCGCATCGTTGTCGACATGCCGGCCGACCGCCTGCACATCGTCGACAACAAGACCATTCCCGACATCTGCCTGCAGCATCTGGTCGCCCTGATGATCGTGGACGGCGGCGCCGGCTTCGACAGCGTGCACGATTTCGCCCGCATGACCGATCCCAAGGTGCTGGCCATCCGCAAGCTGGTCGAGGCGGTGCCGAACCAGGAATTGGTGACCGCGGTGCCGGCCCGCCAGGCGATCGTGCGCATCGAGACCGCCGATGGCCGCTCGCTCAGCCACCGCACTTACGAGGTGCGCGGCACGCCCGGCAATCCCATGGAGCAGAGCGAGGTGGACGCCAAAGCGCTCGATCTCATGGCGCCGATCCTGGGCGAGGGCAGGGCGAAGGAGCTCGTCGCCGCCATCGGCAACCTCGACCGCTTCGGCCCGGTCGCCGGGTTGCGGAGGTTGTTGCAGGCGTAAGCGAAGCAGCCCACCCCGCCGGTCCCGACCACTACGCCACTCAACAAGTTGTGGCCGGGACCGCACCTCTCTTCTTTCGAGGAGAGGCAGGCGACCTTAGGCCAAACGCGCGAGCCGCGATCTGAACATCGTATCTTAACTTTAATGCAGCGCCGGCGGGGACTTGCCGCTAAGAGCTGAGAGATTGACACCGGGCGCGCGGGCGCCCGACAGGGCCGGGCTTTGCTCCCGCTGGCGGCGGGCCTGCCGCCATCTCGCCACCGCAAATTGGATTGCGCGGCGAAACTTTGTTTTCGCATGTGGCTGAAACGCAACAGGAATCGCCGGTTCGACCACGAACACTTCTTTGACGTGTTTTTCAGCGGCAAGTTTCCGAACTTCGTCAGCACCCGGTTCGGTTCCAAGGGATTCCTCGGCGGCTTCCAAGCCGGCGCCAACTGGCAGTCCGGCGCCGTGGTCGGCGGGCTCGAGATCGATCTTTCGGGCACCGACATCACGGGCTCGAAGTCGAGCTCCCCGCTTCTTCAGCATGACGCGGGATGCCTGGCGGGTCTGGAAGAAGGCCAATCTTCCGAATTGACGTGAGACGAAGCCTGCAAGATTCGGAGGCGTTGCCGGGCTTGACTTGGCAATCCATCCGCTTGCGAATATGGATGGACCCACGGGTAGGCCGCGTGTGAGAGCTGTGCGCCTCGAGAGGCGCGAGCAGGCCGGCCCCAAAACGTGCTACCCCAAAACGTGCTACACTGCGAGCCGATCTCGGCAGGGGGCTCGCGTGGCTCGGTCTCACCCGGATGGATCTCGCCAGGATTGGCCGCGCGCGCTCGGGTCTCGCAGCGGTGCAATCGGCCTCGCGCTCGCGGCCGCGTTGGCGTGGCCGGCGTCGGTCGGCGGCGCGCGGGCGGACACCGCCGAGGACTTCTACAAATCCCATCCGCTCTCGATTGTCATCGGCTTTCCGCCGGCCAGCGCCTACGATCTCTATGGGCGCGTGGTCGGGCGCCACATCGGTAGGCATATTCCGGGCAATCCCGCCGTCCTGCCGGTGAACAAGCCGGGCGCCAGCAGCCTGACGGCGGCGAACTACCTCTACAGCATCGCCCCCAAGGACGGCTCGACCATCGGCATCATCAGCCGCGGCGCGCCGCTCGATCCGCTCCTGAACAATGCCGGATCGAAATTCGAGCCGCGGAAATTCTTTTGGCTCGGCAGCGTCGGCAATGAGGTCAGCGTCTGCGTCGCGTGGCACGCCGCGGCGGTCAAGACCTGGGACGATTTGTTGGTGAAGGATTTCGTGGTGGCGGCGGCCGGGATGAGCACCGATACCGGAGCCTTCTCCCTGGTGCTCAAGAATCTGTTCGGCGCCAGGATGAAGATCATCAGCGGCTATCCGGGCGGCGCCGAGATTTCCAAGGCGATCGAGACCGGCGAGGTCGATGGCCGCTGTGGCTGGTCGTGGAGCGGGGCCAAGGCCAGCAAGCCCGATTGGCTGGCGGAGAAGAAGATCAATGTCCTGCTCCAGCTCGGCCTGCAGAAGGCGGCCGATCTGCCGTCCGTGCCGCTGATCACGGATCTCGCCAAGACCGACGAGCAGCGCCAGATCCTCAAGCTGGCATTTGGCCCGCAGGAATTCGCCTGGCCATTCATGGCGCCGCCGGATCTGCCGCCCGATCGCAGGCAGCTCCTGCGCGCGGCCTTCGACGCCACCTTGGCGGATCCGGAATTCCGCGCGGACGCCCGCAAGATGGGGCTCGAGGTCAATCCCGTCTCCGGCCGCACGGTCGAAGCGTTGATCGACGAGCTCTACGGCACCTCGGACGACGTGGTGGCCAAGACGCGACGCGTCATCACCACGCAGTAGACGCGTGTTCGGCGCAGGCGTGCTGGCGGCGTTCCTCGCCCCGCGTGCGGTTCCTGCATGTAGACCGATCGTGGCCCCGGCGCTGCATTGTTTGAAGCTACGGCCAAGGAAGGCGCACGTCGGAGCAGCACCGCTATTGCAGGCCGCGCGCCGGCTTGCTTCCGCTCAAAGCCGTCCCATGAGAAGCAGGACGAGAAGGACGACCAGGATGATGCCGACGATGCCCATGCCGCCGTGACCGTAGCCGTAACCGTAGCCCCCGAAGCGGCCGCTGAAGCCGCCCAGCAGGAAGATGATGAGGATGATGATAAGTATAAGTCCCATGATCTGCTCCTGTTGTGGCGCGGAGAGCGCGATCCATCCAAATTGAAACGGAGAGTGCGATAAGGCCCGCGGCACGGATCGTGAAGCGAGAACGGTCGCAAGCCCAATGCCAGGGCCGGGCTTTGATTGTCGGGTTGAAGAACGCGCACCGGAACACGCGTTTCAGAATCATCAAGCTACGCTTCCGGTCGGCCCAAGTCGAGGGAAATGTCCCCACCGGGGCTTGCCGGAACGGCGAGCAACATCTGGTCGACGTATGGATGATCGGTGCGACTCGCATAGAATGGGCGAGCACACCGCCTGCCTGAACAGAGCGAGCCCTTCTCGGTCATGCCGCGCCACTCGTTTCGCCATTGCTTTGGTTGCGCGCTCGTCGGTCTCTTGATGCTGCTGATGTGGCCGCTGCCGGGGCTTGGCGCCGCCGGCGCGCCGCAGAGCGCAACCGTCGCGCCGGGTGTCGCGCAGCCGGCGCCGGCCGCCACTTTGGCGGAATACCGCCGCAAGCTGGAGGAGTACACCGCGGCACGTCGGAGATATGAAGGCGAGGCCGATGCGTATTGGAATTCGGTCGCCGAGAAGCGGCGCATTCGCAACGCCAAACGTCGCGCCGACAAGGACATTCTGCTCGAGGATTACGTGCTGGCCCAGCCGCCGGTCTATGCAGGACCGCCCAAGCCGATCGATCCCTCGGCTGCGGTCGAGAACGAGCCGCCACCGCCGCGGGCCTATGTGCCGGTGGTGGCCGACTTCCTGCAGTCGGCCGCCAAGCACTTCGCCTTCGCGCCGCGCCAGCCGCAATCCGAGCTCGACTACAAACGCAGCTACGCCGCGGTGGCGGCCGCGGCCGGCATCACGCGCGAGCAGGCGGTTCGCATCTACGGCTTCGAGTCCGGCGGCAACGGCAAATATGACGTGCAGGCCGGATTGGAGCATTCGGGTCCGGGCGCGCACGCCATTACGACCGCGCTCGGCTACAACCAACTCCTGGCCACCAACAGCCTGGAGCTGCTGGCCGAGAAGGGCGATGCGTTCCTTCGTGCATTGAAAGCGATGGCCGCCGCGTTGAGCGGCGAGGCCAGGACGGCGCTCGAGCACAAGATCGCGGTGCTCAAGTCAATGGTGGATTTCAGCCGCAGCGTGCCGGACGAGTGGAACCAGCACGACAGGCTGGCCAATACCCCGAAGGGTCTCGGCGTTCATGCGATGAATCTGGATCTTGACGTCGGTCCGTTGCTGCAAGTCCAGAAGCTGCGCGACTCCGTCGTGTTCGCGCGCGCCAAGGGTTACGGCGCGCCCTTGAGCGCGGCCGAGCTCGAGATGATGAACCTCACCGGCGACGGCAACGGCATCGACATGGTGCTGCTGCCGGCGCCCTGGCGCGACCGGGTTCCGACCGCGAATTTCTTCCAGCCGGGCGGTTACCAGCGCAACCCGGTCGCCATCCGCAACAACGTGGTCGCCAAGCTGCTCGCCGCCACCGACGCCCGGATGGACGAGGAGGCGAAGCTGCAGGGCGCGAAGGATCTGGCGGCGTTGTGGAGGTAGGCTGTAGGTAGAGTTCATAAGGGCGTTCACGCCCGCGAAGGTGCCTGCGAAGAGATTGCGGAAGTGCCGCTCCCCGCTCGTCCCCGCGGCAATTCCATTACATATGAATCTCTACCCGTCGCTTCAGAACCGCGCGTTGATCCAGCTCGCCGCGTAATCGAACAGGTTCTTCACGCTGTTGGAATATTGGCCTGGCGTTGTCTCGCAGGCGGTGCACGGGGTGAAGCCGTGCACGGCGCCTTCGATCACGATGAAGTCCTTGTCCTTGCTGTGTGCCATGTCGTAATGGCGCTCGTTGTCGCGAATGAAATAGTGCGCCCCCATGGCGGCGAACAGGACCGGCACCGAGATCGATTGCACCGCGCAGACGGTCGAGTTGTTGCTCGAGCAATAGTCGATGTCGTCCATCGAGTTGCGGGCCCGGATCGCCTGCGCGCTCAGGAACGAGTGCAGCGTATAGATCTTGGTGCCGCTGCGGAACCGCAGATTGTCGCGCGCGAGGTTCGGATTGGCCACGTAGACGCTTCTGATCATCTCCTGCGTGATGCTGCCGTCGTTGCGCAGGAGCCGTTCCGGCCGCGCCGTGGCGTTGACGGCCGCGATGTCGGGCTCGGCCACGAACAAGGCCGCGGAGGCGCCCGGCCCGGCGCCGGGATTGCCGCCGCGCGGGATCACCAGGATGTCGTCGTCGGGATACGGATAGGCATTGTCCTTCATGCGCGCGAGCTTGGCGCGGGCGCCCTCGATCAGCGCGTTCATGCGATCGGCCTGCGCCTTGAAGTAACGCGCCTGGAAATCGGCGGAATAGTGCGAGGGGCCGTTGGGGTTGAAGCCGTTCTTGGGGTCGAACGGATCGAGATCGGCAACCAGCGGCGCGTCGGGCGGGTTGTTCTCGTCGGCGACCGCCGGATTGAGGCCGCGCAACGTGTTGATGGAATTTCCCGGATGGGCGTCGGCGAAGATGATGCCGTCGGCCGGGATCATGCCGGCGAGATCGTCGCCGCATTCGACCAGCTTGTTCTCGCCCTTGCAGTAGGCGGGTCCGTTTTCCGCGACCGCCTGATAGAGCGCCATCAGCGGGCCGCCGCCGCTATGGGCGAACAGCACGACTTTGCTGATGCCGGGTTGGGCGCGCAGGAAATTGACTCCGGCCTTCACGTCGAGTGGCAGCTTCTCGAAATCGACCAGGGCCTCGTTGTTCTCGAAGCGGGTATTCATGCACAGCATCATGAAACCGCGCCGCGACAGCTCCGTGCAGGCCCGGTGCGCGAGATAGTTGGCGGTGCGGTGCATCACCAGGATGCCCACATGGGGCGCCGGCCCGGTATCGGGCCTGTAGAGCGCTGCCTTGCTGGCGCCCGGGAACGCAATGAATTCCGGCTTGCTTTGCGCCCAGGCCCATTGCGGCGCGAGAGCGAGCATCGCGATCAAGGCAGCGCGGCACCAGCGGTTCTTTCGCATCGGTCTCTCCATGGCCTGCGCGGAAATCTTGTCCGGCCGGGTGTGGGAACGCAAGGTGGTTTCAAGCCGGGCCTCAACCATCTGTCCCAGGCGCGGCGCAGCACTTTCAAGCGGTTCGAGACCGCCCGCTACGGGGCCGAGGCGATCGGGTGGGAGCAGAAGCGATATTTCGAGTTGCTTTGAGGCCAATGAGGTTGTCATCGCCGGGCATAGCCCGCCAACGGGTCCGGCCTTCGGCCGCCCCGATGATAAACTCCGGCGGGCGTAAACGCCCTGATGGTCCCGGCGATCTCGAAAAGGCGGGCACTTTTTCCTAGGGTGTCATCGTGGGCTATGGCGTGAACGCCCTTATGGTCCCGGCCAGCTCGATAAGGTAGGCACTGTGCCATCCTCTTCGAGGCGGCCGGAACAAGTCCAGCCGTGATGCTGAGAGCCCGTCGGCCGCACGATGAAAATCGATATGCACCAATCCGGAACCACCACACCGACACCCGCCGAGCTGATCGCCCGCGCGCGGGCCATGATTCCGCTGCTGGCCGCCCGCGCCGCCAAGGCCGAGGCCGAGCGTCGCGTGTCGGAGGAGACCATCGCGGACATGCAGGCCGCCGGATTGTTCCGCGTGCTGCAGCCCAGGCGCTGGGGCGGCTACGAGATGGACATGGCGACCTACTTCGAGATCCAGCTGGCGCTGGCGCAGGGCGATATGTCGGTCGCCTGGGTTTACGGCGTGGTCGGCGTGCATCCCTGGTTGATGGGGCTCCTCGAGGAGCGCGCCGCGCAGGATGTCTGGGGCGCGGATGACGCCATGCTGGTGTCATCCTCGCTGATGCCGGCCGGCACGCTGGCGCACGTTTCGGGCGGTTTCCGTCTCAGCGGACGTTGGAAATTCTCCAGCGGCTGCCAGCATTGCGGCTGGGCCTTTCTTGGCGTGAACGCCGCGCGCGATCCGAACGCGCCGCCCGACCGCTGCGTGCTCCTGGTGCCGCGCAGCGATTATCAGATCGTCGATACCTGGCATGTCGCCGGCCTCAAGGCGACCGGCAGCCACGACATCGTGGTCGAGGATGTGTTCGTGCCGGAGCACCGGCTCCTGCAATTCGTCGACGCGTTCCGCGGCGCCGCGCCCGGGCTCGCGGTCAACACCGCGCCGCTCTATCGGCTGCCGTTCGGGCAGATCTTCGTGCGCGGCGTCTCGACCGCGGCGCTCGGCGCCCTGCAGGGCATGCTCGACGCCTTCCTGCGCTACGGCGCCGCGCGGGTCGGCCGCGGCGGCCGCACCGCCGACGATCCGGTGGCGCAGCTCGCCGTCGCCGAGGCCGCCGCCGCGATCGACGAGATGAAGACCATCCTCGAGCGCGACTTCGCCACGCTCGCCGACTATGCGCAGCGCGCCGAGCTGCCGCCGCTGCGGCTGCGCATGGAATACAAGCTCCATTCCGCCCTGGTGGCGGAGCGCTGCAGCAATTTCGCCACCCGCCTGTTCCGGGCGACCGGCGGAATCGGGATCTACAACGACCAGCCGTTCGGCCGCTTCCTCGCCGACATCAATGCCGGCCGCCAGCACATCTCCAACCAATTCGAGCCCATCGGCCGCGCCTACGCGGCGGTCATGCTGGGCGCCGAGCCCGCCAAGGATTTGATGTTGTAGGTACGGCATCCCTCTCCCCGCGTGCCGGGAGGGGGACGCCGAGCGGTCCCCAGCTACGGCAGCGTGAAGGCCAAATTCTCGTTCAACCGTCCGCCGCTGCCGCATTCCGTCGACCCACCCAAGTAATAAAGCGTGTTGCCGACCGAGGCCGCCGCGAAGCCGTGGCGGCCGACCGGCAGGTTCGCCAGTTTGCGCCATTTGTCGGATTTGGGATCGTAGGCTTCGTTCTCGTTGAAGGTCACGCGTGCCGTGCCGGTATTGCGGCATTCGCCGCCGGCGAAGAACAACAGTCCGCGATATTCCGCGAAGGCGCCGCTCGAGCGTCCGGTCGGCATCGGGGCGGCGTTCGACCATTTGTCGGTCTTGGGATCGTAAATGTCGTGCTGCCCCACCGAGGTGTCGGAGCCGCCCGTGCGACCGCCGAAAATATGGATCTTGCCGTCCACCACCCAGATGCCGGCATGGTCGCGCGCCAACGGCATCGGGGCCGCGGCCCGCCAGCGGTCGGTTTTGGGGTCATAGACCTCGTGGCTGCCAACCGTGACGTCCTCGCCCATCACGCGGCCCCCGAAGGCATGGATCTTTCCATCCACCGCCGTCAGCGAGATCGAGCCGAGCGGGCCCCCGAGCGCCGCCAGCTTGCGCCAAGTGTCGGTCGCGGTATCGTAGGCATACATGGACGGCGTCGGCAGCGTGTGCCGGTTGCCCGCGAAGCCGCCCGCGATGTAGATCTTGCCGTCCAGCGCCGCGATGCCGTTGTGGGTCCCGCCCTCGGGCATGGGGGCGCGCTCGCGCCATTTGTCGGTCGCCGGATCGTATTCCTCGGTATAGCCGTTGGTGAGATCGTCGACTGGCTTGCCGTCCTTCATCTCGATATGGCCGCCGCCGATCGCGTAGATCTTGCCATTGACCGCGGCCGCCTGCAGCTCGTTGCGGGCATACCGCATCGGCGCCTTCTTGCTCCAAGCTCCGTTCGCCGCATCCTGCGCGCCCGCATTGCGCGCCACGAACGCCAGCGAGAAGGCGAGGGCGGCGTAGCCAGTCCATTTGAAGATTTGCTTCATTGTTTCCCCCTCGATGTCGTGATCGCGACACGTCGCCGACCGCTCCGATTGCCTCCAGCATACACTATTCGTGCCCGCATATTAACCCGACCGGCAAACGCCGGTCTGTCCCGCCGCGCCGCGCCCCGGAGGCTCTGCGGATCGCCTCGCCACCCATCTTGCCGGCCAAGCCCGGAACGGGCATCCTGATCGTTCAGCGTTGATCATCCGAAGAACGTCCGGCCAAGGACGCCTAACCGTCGGGAGGATACAATGCAGCTCAACCGCACGCGCGCGGCCGTCTTCGCCATCGGAGCGTTCATTTACGGAACGCTCGTTTACGGGACCAGCCTCGCGCTCGCGCAGGCCCCCCCGCCGCAGCCCGCCGCCTCCAACGATCTCCAGCGTTCGGTCGAGGTGTTCGGCTACAGCGCTGCCGCCAAGAGCGGCGCCACGCGCGGCGAGGTGATCTACTATTACAAGTGCTGGAATTGCCACAACGACTATACGCGCGCGGCCGGCTCGCCGGCTCCGACGCTCAAGGGCGTCTTCAGCCGCACCACGCTGGTGACCGGCGACCCGGTCAATGACGAGAGCGTCGCCAAGCAGATCCGCAACGGCAGCCCGCAGATGCCCTCGTTCGGTACCGCCCTCAAGGATGCCGATATCGCCGACCTCATCGCCTATCTGCACAACGGCTGCTGCTACGAGGAGACCAATCCGCCGGCCAATCCGTGGTACCGGGCGAACGCCCAGAACTCGCCGGCGATGCCGGAGCGCGGCAATCTGCGCGGCGGGCCGAGCGGCACCGTGCGCGCCGCCGGCGGCGACCGGCTGGAAGGCATCATGGTGCAGCTGATCGCCCCCAATGCGGTGCGCACCACGGTCACCACCAATCAGGACGGCCGATACGAATTCCCCCAATTGCTGCCCGGCTCCTACACTTTGCGCATCGCCAAGCCGCTGCAGTTCCTGCCCTATCAGAAGGACGCCGTGCAGGTCGGCAACGGCGCCAAATTCGACGACATCGTGCTGCAGCGCCGCTCCAATACCGACTTCCTCCCGCCCACCACCGACGTGCTGTCGCAGCTGACGGGCGCCGAGTGGGTCGCGAACCTGGCGGGTTCCGCCGAGGAGAAGCAGATCTTCAGCCGCACCTGCGGGGAGGGCTGCCACGACTACGATCAGATCATGCGCAACACGCTCGATGAGCGCAGCTGGCGGCTGATGATCTTCCGCATGCTCCACTACAGCGGCTCGCCGCTGATCGTGCGTGGCCGCCAGCGCGGCAGCCTGGACGAGGAGGAGAAGATCATCAAATTCCTGGCGCGGGTGCGCGGGCCGGACAGCCAGCTGGGACAGATCAAGGTGTTCCCGCGCGCGCACGGGCCGGCCACCAATGTGGTGGTGACCGAGTACGAGCTGCCGCACGTGCTGCTGACCGGGCATGACGTGTCGGGCGATTCCAAGGGCAATATCTGGTATTCGAGCCACCGCACCCCGTTCCTGGGCAAGCTCGATCCGAAGACCGGCATCGTCACCGAGTATCAGGTGCCGGCGACCCCGCCCGGCGTCCTGCCCGGCACCCACCGCATCCAGGTGGACAAGAACGACATCGTCTGGGCCTCGGAGAACTGGGCGCACAATCTGGTGCGGCTCGATCCCGCGACCGGACAGTTCACCATCACGCCGCTGATCGCGGGCGACGAGCCGCTCAACACGCCGGGCCTCGGCAACTTCTCGATCGGGCCCGACCTCGGGGTCTGGTTCGCGCGCAACAAGGCGGTCCAGAAGTTCGATTCCAAGACCGGCAAGCTCCTGGAGCGTGTTCCGTTCACCGCCACCAACAACGCCAACCCTTATGACAACATCGTCACCGACGATGGGAATTTCTGGGCCGGCGGCGCCCCCGCCGGCGGCGGCGACACCATCGAGATGATGGACACGCGCACCAACAAGCTCCTGGAGGTGCACAGCTTCTCGCGCGACTCGACGGCCGCCAAGGGTGGCTTCGATCGGGATGGCAATCCCTGGTTCGGCGGCCGCGGCGGCGCGCTGCTCGAGCTCGACGTCAAGGCGGCGCAAATCCGCGAGTTCTGGCCGCCGACCCCCTACGTGACGTTCTACGAGGCCATGCCCGACAAGCGCGGCGAGGTGTGGGCCGGCGAGCTGCACGGCGGCCGCATGCTGCGGTTCAATCCGCAGGCCGACCATTGGACCGAATACGTGCTGCCCGAGCCCTATTCGCACGACCGGCGCACCTGGATCGACGACTCCACCACGCCGGT
>DASZKX010000277.1:0-3326 GCA_035552735.1 Xanthobacteraceae bacterium | reverse complement strand
TGGTGAGGGGCAAGGTTGAAGCGCAGTGCTTTGGTGCGCGCGGAGGGACTTGAACCCCCACGGGGTTACCCGTCGCATTCTGAGTGCGATGCGTCTTCCTGTTCCGCCACGCGCGCAATGAAAGATGGTGCCGGCAGGGTGAATCGATCACCCGGCATCCGGCTTACGAGGGCGGCGGTCTACCACTGGCCTATGCCGGCATTGTCGAATCCTCCGCCGAAACCAGAGCGCTCGCGCCTGAGCGACCTACGGGTCGAAGGGGCGCCTTATGCACAAGGGCGCCATCCTGGACGTTCACATCGTTCGATCCTTGCGGACCGCAATTCATGCCGGCCTCGAAGCAGACGGAAGGCGACACAGCGAACGCCGTCTGCCGGCAGGCAGCGACGAGCACCGTGACCCGGCGGTCACGCTTCGGTTTCTTGGCTTGCTGGATATTGTGCGGACCATCTGGTCCTCCGCTTTTTGCGGAGGCCAATGGTCTCCGCGGGTTATTCGGGTCTAAAGCTGAGCCCTGGTTCGGGCTTTTTCGCCGGTTGCTGGGAACCGCGCACGCACGAATACAGCCGATCGCTCGGTCGATTGCTCGGCCGGGCGGCTGTCAGTGCGATGTATGAGCGGATCGAGCGCATGGCTTCCTCGACGATTGAGGCACGGTGTGTGACATGTATTTCAGTCAAAATCAAGGCGTCCAAGCAAATAAACGCGAGGACTGCGTTTCCGGATCGCCACCGAGCGGCCGTTTATTGTTTGAGAAAGAAATTCCACATTGCGGCCGTCACCGCATCGGGCGCCTGCACCACCATGATGTGGCCGCTGTCGATGATCGCGAGCTCGGCGCGCCGGAGCATGGCGGCGTAGCGCTCGACCTGAGCGGGCGGGCGCATCTGGTCGTGACGGCCGGCAAGCAGCAGGCACGGGCATTCTATTTGTTCGAGCGACGGCTCCAGCGCCACCTCCGCCAGCATCCGGTTGGCATGCGCATAGCAGACCGGATCGATGGCGAGAAAGCGGGCGCGGTGCTCGGAATAGATTTGGGCGTCGCCGCGGTCGTGCTGCGGATAGGTCCGCTCGAACACCATGTCGACGATGGCGCGCATGCCCTCGCGCTTGGCGGTCTCGGAGCGCTCCAACAAATAGTGCCGGCGATCCGGATTGGTTCCGAGGCTCGGCGCGCACAGCGCCAGCGCCGCGACCTCGCCCGGACGGCGCAGCGCCAATGCGGCCGCGATCGCGGCCCCCGAAGCGATGCCGGCGACGTAATAGGGCGGTGGAAGGCCGGCGGTTTGCAGGAGCCGCAGCGTATCGGCCACCAGATCGTCCAGGCCAAACGGCGCCCGCACCTTCTCGGACAGCCCGGCGCCGCGCTGGTCGGCGCGCAGGATGCGAAAATCCGCCGCAAGCCCCGGCAGCAGGTGATCGAAGCTCTCCAGCGTGCCGGCGAGCTCATGGATGAGGACGAGGCTGCGTGGACCGCGGCCGGACACGCAGTAATGCAGGCTGAGGTCCGGGTAGTCGGCGAATGCGTAACGGCTATTCATCGGCTTTCAGCTTCTCGGCCACAGCGCGGTGGCGTAATCGATCAGGGCGTCGCTGATGGCATCGGGCTGCTCGGCCACTGCTGCATGGCTGCAATCGCGGATCACCACGATGGTGACGCGGTCGCCGAGCGCGCGCGTGAACTCATGGGCATCCTCCTCATGGGCGAGCGGATCATGATCCGGCTGCAGACAGAGGATCGGCGCCGTCCCGGCGGCGTAATCCGCCTCGCGCGAGGTGCGGTCGCCGGCCACGCGTTGCGCGGCCAGCACCTCGGAATGCCAGCCGGCAAGCCACGCGCCAGCATGGTTGCCGGGCGCGAAGAACGCGAATTGGAGGGCAGCGAGCCGCTGCGCATCCGGAAGCGAAGGATTGGCGCTCGCCCGGATGGCGTCGCGCACCGCCGGCGGGCTCGGCGCATGGCCCACATTGGCGGCGACGAGCGCGACGGCGCGCACCAGGTCGGGCCGATCGGTCGCCAGCATGCGGGCGACCCGGTTGCCGAAGGCATGGCCGACCACGAAGGCGGCACCGCCGTCGTCATGCTCGATGACCGCCGCGACGTCGGCCGCATGGTCGTGCAGATCGATGCCGCTCATCGGGCCGCGGCTCTCGCCGATCCCGCGCGGCTGCGGCCGCAGCACGCGAAACCCGGCCTCCGCCAGCCGCTCGGCAATCCGGTCGAAATCCGCTGCGCCGCGCCCGAGCGAGGGCAGCAGCACGATGCGCGGGCCGCGCCCCTGCGCCAGCACCTCGATCGCCACATCGGGACGACGGACCAGGAAGCGGGTCACGGCTTGTTCGTTCATTGATCCTGGCCTTTCGGCTCATCGTTTCGATTCTGAAGATGTGTGCACGCCCCGACGTCAAGGCGGGGATTGCATACATTCGGATATGATCGTGGGACTAAGCGAATAACTGGAGCGAAGTCGCGATCCGAGCTCGCTCTAGATCGCGCGGCGGAATCGGGCCGCGATCCGGGTCCGGAATCGCCGCTCGACCTTCAACGGTCGTCGCCGCCGGTGATTTCCTGCACCAGGCTGACGATACGGCGTCGCAGATTCGCGTCCTTGATCTGCATGAACGCCTTGGTGAGCGCGAGACCGTCCGACGTTGCCAGAAAATCGGTCACATAGGTCGGTAGCGGCGGCCCGTCGGCTTCACCGTGCGCGCCGGATGGCGCACCCGGCTCGCGCGGCGAGCCTTCGAAAAAGAACGAGATCGGGACCTGCAGGATGCGCGAGATCTCGTGCAGCCGGCCGGCGCCGATCCGATTGGTGCCCTTCTCGTATTTCTGCACCTGCTGGAACGTCAGCCCGATATCGTTGCCGAGCTCGGTCTGGCTCATGTCGAGCATCATTCGTCGCATGCGGACGCGGCTGCCCACATGCTTGTCGGTGGAATTGGGTGACTTTTTCGGCATGCCTGATCGTCTACAACGCGCGGTGGCACGTGTCCACTGCGGCCTGCCATGCCGCGCGACGGACGGGATTCACCATGAACGCCGGCGTTTACCTCCGCGGCGATCGGCGTCTCATGTCGCGCAAAGCCGCATCGGCAATTTTACGACAGGACACGCGCCGCGACGCGCGCGCGTCGCTGAATTGACCGGATCGCAGCGCACCCGGACGGCCGATACAGCGGGAGGCTTTCGGATTATACTGCGCGTGAGTGCCGCGACAGACGGCGCCAGATCGGGAGGACGACATGATCGCACGTCGCACCTTGCTCAAGGGCGCCACGATGGCGGCGCTGGCGGCCACCACGACCGGCCTCTCCCTTCGACC
>DASZKX010000276.1:0-14132 GCA_035552735.1 Xanthobacteraceae bacterium | reverse complement strand
GACTTCTACGCCGGCAAGACGCTGACCATCATCGCGGGGCTGCCGCCGGGCGGCGGCGTCGACGGTGAGATGCGGGTGCTCGCGCAATACTTCTCCAAATACATTCCGGGCCATCCGCTCATCGTGACGCGCAACATGCCGGGCGCGGGCGGCATCGTGCTCGGCAACTACATCAACAGCGTCGCCGCGCCGGATGGCCTCACGCTCGCGATGCCGGGGCGCAGCGGCTTCTTGCTGAGCAACGTGGTGCCGCAGAAGGGCATCGGCTACGACCTCACCAAGTTTTCCTATGTGGGCGGCGCCGGCAGCGCCGTCAATGCACTGTGGGTCAGCGCCAAGCTCGGCGTCGCATCCATCGCGGATCTCAAGACCCGCAAGCCGGACGTCACCATCGGGGCTCTCACGGCGCGTTCCGAGAACGCCATCGCGCCGCGCGTGCTCGCGGCATATGAGGGCTGGCCGCTCAAGATCGTCACCGGCTATGCGGGCTTTTCGGAGGTCCTGATCGCGGTCGAGCGCGGCGAGGTCGATGGCCTGTTCACCCATGAAGGCAGCATCGCCAATACGCGACCCGACATGATCGCGGCGGGCACGCTCAAGCCGGTCGTGCAATCCTATCAGAGCCTGCCGAACGTGCCGGTGCTGGCCGACGTGGTGACCAATGCGGACGCGCGAGCGCTGCTCGCCTTGGTGACGACGCCGAGCCAGATCGGGCTCCCGCTCATCGCGCCGCCGGGAATTCCCGCCGACCGTCTTGATATCTTGCGGCAGTCCTACCGGCGCCTGATGGAGGACGAGGACTATCGGGCGGAGGCCGACCGCCGCGGCCTGCCGGTCGGCCGGGCCGTGGGCGGGGCCGAGCTGCAGGCGCTGGTGGCGCGCAGCCTGTCGGGCGTGCCGGAGCCGGTGGTCAAGGCGTATCTGGCATTCGCCGGTCTCAAGGCGGATGAATAGGGCGATCGGCTGAGCGTGCTGGTGATGGATGCTTACGTTTGCTTCCCACGTGTGCCGCGCGCACGGCGGTCTCCTTCTCCCCGCGCGTCATCAGGGCGTTTACGCCCGTCTACGACGGGCTATGGAGAGGGCCGAGATCTGGTTTTCGCTCGGCGCGTGTTGCCCTCTCCCCGCACGCGGGGCGAGGAAGGCTGCACCGCCCAGCAAACGCTGTAAGTGTTAGAGACGGAGTAATGCGCCGTGGCGCGATCTGAAGCTTGCGACATCATCGTGATTGGAGGCGGCAGCGCGGCCTTCGGGGCCGCGGTTGCGGCACGGCAGGCGGGCGCCGAGCGGGTGGTGATGCTGGAGAAGGCGGGCGAAGCCGAGTACGGCGGCAATGCACGCTATTCCGGGACCGGATTTCGGTTCGTTCACGGCGGGGCGCCGGAAATCCGCGCGTTCGTGCCCGAAGTGGACGCGGCGCTGTTTGCCAGCATGATCATCCCGCCCTACGGCACCGACGATTTCGCCGCCGATCTCGATCGCATGACGCAAGGGCGCATGAACCGCGTGCTGGCGCAGGTGCTGGTGACCCAATCAAATACGGCGCTGCACTGGATGCGGCAGGTCGGGATCAAATGGGAGCCCCTGAAGGAGCACGCCCGGGTCGGCGACAAGCGCTATTTCGAGCGCGGCATCGCCATCCATGTGGCGGGCGGCGGCATCGGCCAGCTCACCCAGTGGCGGCAGATCGCGCAAGCCCTGGGGATCGAGATTCGGTTCGATTCGCCGGTCTGCGCCGTGCATGGCGACCTGCGCCGCGTCGAAGGCGTGCGGGTCAGCGGGCCGGACGGCCGCTATGACCTCACCGCCAAGGCGGTGATCGCCTGCGCGGGCGGCTTCCAGGCCAATCCGGAAATGCGCGCGCGCTATCTCGCCGGCAATACCGACCTGATCAAGGTGCGCGGCAGCCGGCACGATACCGGCGAGGTGCTGCGCTATCTCATCGACCTCGGCGCCCGCGGCGCCGGCCATTGGCAATCGGGCCACATGTCCCCGGTCGACGCCAACGCGCCCGACTTCGAGACACCCCAGCACGCCGACGGCCGCGGCAATACCCAGAGCCGCTACGATTATCCGTATGGCATCAGCGTCAATGCGCTGGGCCTGCGCTTCTTCGATGAAGGCGAGGCGCAGCATTCCTTCACCTACGCCAAGACCGGCCGCGCCGTGCTGGCCCAGCCGGGCGCCATCGCGTATCAGATCTACGATCAGGACGGGCTCAAGTGCCTGCGCTACCCGCACCACCAGGCGACCTTCGTGGAAGCGCCCACCATCGTGGCGCTCGCCGGCAAGATCGGGATCGAGGCGGCCGTGCTCACCCACACGGTCGCGGAGTTCAACAACGCGGTCGGCGACGAGCGCCCGTTCGATCCCACCCGGCCGGACGGCAGGGCCACCAGCGGATTGGCGCTGCCGAAATCCAATTGGGCCTGCCGCATCGCGGCGCCTCCGTTTCGCGCCTATCCGGTGACCGGCGGCATAACCTTCACGTTCGGTGGGCTCGCGGTGGATGAGCGCGCGCAAGTGATCAGCACCATCGATCAACCCATCAAGGGGCTGTTCGCGTCCGGCGACATCGTCGGGTTGTTCTTCCACAACTATCCGTCATTCACCGGACAGACCCGCAACGCCGTGTTCGGCCGGCTCGCCGGCCGGTCGGCGGTGGAGGAGAATTAGCGAGGCTGTGCCTCAGAGCGACGAACCATGTCAGAGCGGCGAATCAACCATCAGCCTCATCCTGAGGAGCATCGCGCAGCGATGCGTCTCGAAGGATGGCCGCGAGTCCATACGATGCGGCCATCCTTCGAGACGGCCGCACGAAGAGCACAGGCTCCTCAGGATGAGGTCTGTCGGAATTTCGGCCGCGCCGCCACACGCGATACACGCCCGGTCTCGTACGGTGCGCAGAGCCAGCGCGCCCGATGATCCAGCCGCTCACGGAGATCAGCGCACCGATGCGCGACTTGAGCGCCTACATGGCGCAGGCGTCAGCGCTGAAACTGCCGGCCGCGGTCGAGGAGAAGGCACGGCAGCACGTCCTCGATACACTCGCCGCCATGGTGTCGGGCTCGCGGCTCGCGCCCGGCCGGCTCGCCATCGCCTATGTGCGCCGGCTCGGGGGCACCCGCGAGGCCTCGATCGTCGGCAGCCGCATTCTAACCTCCTGCGTCGATGCGGCGCTCGCCAACGGCATGCTGGCCCATGCGGACGAGACCGACGACTCGCACGCGCCCTCGCGCAACCATCCGGGCTGCGCGGTGGTGCCGGCCGCGCTGGCCGCCGCGGAGGCGGCGCACGCGAGCGGCACGCAGTTCCTGCGTGCGGTGGTGCTGGGCTATGACGTGGCGGCGCGCATCAACTATGCGCTCGGCGCCGATGCCTTCGCGTTCGCAGGCCGCATGACCCACAGCTTCGGCGGCACCTTCGGGGCCGGCGCCGCGGCCGCTGCTTTGCTCGGCCTCGACGCTTTGCAGGCCCGGCACGTCCTCTCCTATTGCGCCCAGCAGGCGTCAGGCGTCGGGTCGAGCGTGCGTGACGGCGACCACATCGAGAAGGCGTTCGATTTCGGCGGCATGCCGGCCCGCAACGGCATCGCGGCCGCCACCATGGTGGCGGCCGGCTTCACCGGGGTCGACGATGTGTTCAGCGGCGAGCGCAATTTCTTTCAGGCCTATGCGGCCGCGCCCGACCCCGCCAAGCTCGCGGACGGCCTCGGAGAGCGCTTCGAGATCCTCGGCGCCAACATCAAGAAATGGTCCGCCGGCTCGCCGGCGCAGTCGGCGATCGATGCGCTCCTGCACCTCATGGACACGAAGGGCGTCACCGCCGGCGGCATCAAGGCGATCACCGTGCATCTGCCGACCGGCTCGGACCGCACCGTCGACCGCACCCCGGCGCCGGACGTCAACATCCAGCACCTGCTGGCGATGCTGCTGATCGACGGCACCCTGACGTTCCGCTCCATCCACGATCATGAGCGCATGGCCGATCCTGCGGTCCTGGGGCTGCGGGCAAAAATCCAGGTGATGCCGAGCGACGAGCTGCTGCATGCGCGCCCGCGACGCCAGGCCATCGTCGAGGTCGACACCCATGACGGCGAGCGGCATACGCATCGCATCGTGGCGGTCCGCGGCACGGCAGACAACCCGATGGACCGAACGGAGGTCGACGCCAAGGCGCGCGATCTCATGGGCGGCATTCTGGGGCGCAAGCGGACCGGCACGTTGATCGGCGCGATCCGTGACCTCGCCACAGTGACGAACATGGCCCGCCTGCGTCCACTCTGGCAGGCATCGACACCACGACCGACGGGAGGAAGCCGTTGACGCTGCTCCTGTCCAACGAAGAGATCGATGGCCTGCTGCAAATGCCGGATTGCATCGATGTCTTGGAACGCGCCTTCCGGGCCTTCGGGGATCGCCGCGCCCCCAATGGCGGCCGCTGCGAAATCCTCACCCCCACGGATCGCGCCGACGCGCTCTATTCGCTGACGAACATGAACGGCGTCCTGCCGGACATGGGAGTCGCGGCGGTACGGATCAATTCCGACATCCTGACTTGGCCGGCATCGGAACAGGGCGTCAAGCGCGTCAAGGTTCCGTCCGCCCCCAACGGGCGCTATGTCGGGCTGGTGCTGCTCTTCAGCACCAGCACCGGCGAGCCGCTGGCGATCTATCCGGACGGCGTCATCCAGCGCATGCGCACCGGAGCGACCTCGGGCCTAGCCGCCAAATATCTGGCGCGCAAGGACGCGCGCGTGGCCGCGCTGCTGGGCACCGGCTGGCAGGCCGGCAGCCAGGCCATGGCGATCAGCGCCGCGCTGCCGATCGAGCGGATCGTTTGCTATAGCCCGCGACCGGAGGGCCGGTGTGCGTTCGCGGCCGAGATGACGGCGCGGCTGGGCATCGAGGTGAGGGCCGCCGCCTCCGCGCGCGAGGCCGTGCGCGGCGCCGACGTGGTGCTGTGCGCGACCAACAGCATGCAGCCGATGCTCCCGGCCGATTGGCTCGAGCCCGGCATGCATGTGAGCAGCCTCAAGCGGCTCGAGCTCGACCCCGCCGTGGTCGGAGCGGCGGACCTCGCCGTCACCCATTCCCGCAACGCGGACGCGCCGACCCGGATCATCCGCTGCGACGGCGCCGATCTCGCGCGCGATACCGACCGTCAGAAGGCGGCGCTGGCCGAGACGATCGACGAAAATGAGATGGCGACGCTCTCGGATATCGTGCTCGGGCGCGCCGGCGGCCGGCGGCACGAACGCGACATCACCCTGTTCCTCAACTATACCGGCATGGGCTATCAATTTGCGGCGACCGGCGCGCTCATCTACCGGCGCGCGCTCGAGCGCGGGGTCGGGCGCAGGCTCGATACCGACTGGTTCACCAGCGCGCTGCCGTCATGAGGGATGGAAGACATTCCATGAATGGCCTCTTGAGCAAATCAGGTTTGGCCCTGCTCATGAGCGTGCTCGCGAGCCTGTGGGGCGCCACCTGCGCCGCGGCGGCGGACGACTTCTACCAGGGCAAGACCGTCAATTTCGTCATCGGCTATCCGGTCGGGGGCGGCTACGACACCTACAGCCGGTTGGTCGCCGCGCATCTGGGCGAGCACCTGGCCGGACATCCGAGCGTGGTGCCGCTCAACATGCCGGGCGCGGTAACGATCCGGGCCACCAACTACCTCTACAACGAGGCACCAAAAGACGGCACGGTCGTGGGCATGATCGACCAGGCCATCGCCCTCAACCAGATTCTCGGCACCTCCCAGTTGCGCGCCGACGCCACGCGATTCAATTGGATCGGCCGCATCGTGGACAACAGCGCGGTGCTTTATGCGTGGCATCTGTCGCCGGTGAAGAAGATCGAGGATACCTTCACGCGCGAGCTGATCGTGGCGGCCGGCGGGGTCTCGTCGCGGCTCAATTGGCTGGTGCTCAACAGCGTTCTCGGCACCAAGCTCAAGCTGATCAGCGGCTATCCGGGAACCGGAGAGGAACGGATTGCGATGGAGCGCGGCGAGATCGAAGCCATGAGCCAGCCCTGGCCGATCATCAAGACCGAGCTGGCGCAATGGCTGAACGAGAAGAAGATCAGCCTCTTGGTGCAGACCGGCGTCGACAAGAATCCGGGCCTCGCCGACGTGCCCCGCATGATCGATCTCGCCCGCAACGACGACGACCGCGCGCTGCTCGCGCTCTTCTCCACGCCCGCGACCATCGGACGCTCGGTGGTGGCGCCGCCCGGCCTGCCGCCCGAGCGGGTCGCCGAGCTTCGCCGCGCTTTCGTCGAGACGCTGCGTGATCCCGCATTGCGGCGGGACCTCGAGCGCGCGCAGCTCGATCTCGAGCCGCTCCCCGGCGAAGAGCTGCAGGCTGCCGTAGCGGGGGCGGGCAAATTTTCGCCGGAGCTGGTCGCACGGGCGCGGAAGATCGCCGAGGTGCGCAATTGAAATGGAGGCGTCATGTCGGAGGTGATCAGCATCGCGGTCGATGGCGGCGCCATGGACATTTATCTCGATCGGCCCGACAGCGGGGCGCCGTGGCCGGCCATCGTGCTGACCTATCATCGGGAAGGCATCGATGATTTCACCAAATGGGTGGCGCGCCGCTATGCGCAGGCTGGTTATCTGGTGGCCGTGCCGGAGATAGCGCACCGGATACCTCCGAGCGTGCCGCCAAAGGATCGCAAGCAGCACTTGAAGGACCCCGAGATCGTCGCCGATATCGCCGCCACGGTCGCACACCTGAAGACGCACTCCGACGTCATGGGGGATCGCCTCGCCATCGCGGGGCATTGCATGGGCGGGCATATCCTGTTCGTGGCGGCCTGCGCGCTGCCGGACTTCGCCTGCGCGGTCGCCTGCTACCCGACCGGCATGTTCGAATCCTGGGGCGGCGGTGCGACGCCCTTCGATCAGCTCGCCCGGTTGCGCTGTCCGGTGATCGGCTTCTTCGGCAACGAGGACCGCAATCCCTCGCCGCAGGATGCCGACCGGATCGATGCCGAGCTCACGCGTCTGCGCATCGAGCATACGTTCCATGGTTACCCCGGCGCCGCTCACGGCTTCCAGCGTCCCACCAAGAACGAGCCCGCCATCCAGGCCGCACAGGCCGATTCCTGGCAAAAGACTTTTGCGTTCCTGGCGGAGAAGCTGGCGGTTCCGGCGCGGACGGCCAGCTGAAATGGCGCGAATTGGCCCCGCTCGTCATGCGGCCTCGGTTGCCGGCGTCATGCTGGCGTTTTTGTTCGCAGCCGCACCCGCGCGAGCCGTGGAGGCCGCGACCTGCCGTGAGCTCGGACGCAAGTTCGATCTCATCAAGGCCGACATGGTCTCGGCTCAGCTGAATTCCGCGCTGTTCGCGGCGGCGGACGGTGGCTGCCAAGAATTTGCGGAGAGGCTGCTGGCGGCGGGCGCCTCGCTCGAAGCGCGCGATCGCCTGGGCGCCATGCCGCTCGCGCATGCGGCGCGCGCCGGACAGCGTGCGCTGGTCGCGCTGCTCCTTGCGAGGGGGGCGCCCGTCGATGCGCCGGATATTGCCGGCGCGACCGCGCTTTACCTCGCGGCCGAGAACGAACGGCCGGCGACGGTCGCGCTGCTGCTCCAGAAGGGTGCCGATCCCAACCTTCCGGGCCGCTCGGGCGTCACGCCGCTCGCGGCAGCGGCCTTCAAGGGCAACGATCGCATTGTCGAGCAATTGCTGTCGCGCTCCGCCGACCCGAATGTCATGGATGCGACCGGCAAGGCGGCGATGACCTATGCGGCCGCGCGCGGTTTCGTGGAGATCGTGCGGCGGCTGCTCGATGCCGGCGTCGACGCCAATCTCCGCTACGGCCATGGGCTGACGGCGCTCATGTGGGCGGCGGGCCATGAGGACGGTGTCGGAGCGGGCGCGGCGGCAAGCGTCATCGATCTCCTGCTGGGCCGCGGCGCAGCGGTCGATGCGGCCGACGACCGGGGACGGACCGCATTGATGACGGCGGCCGATCGCGGCCACGCCGAGGTGGTCGAGATGCTGGTCGGCCGCGGCGCCGACCCGACCGTGCGGGACAAGAGCGGGAAGACTGCGCTTGACCTGGCGGCCGACGAGGGCATACGCCGCGCGCTCGCGGCACACCGCTCTGATGGATCGATTCCATGAAGACAATCGACGTAGGGTGGGCAAAATTGCCCGGCACTGCAATTTTACGCACGAGGTTGCACCGCGAGATCGGACCGCGTGGGCAACGCGCCGGCACGCCGTGCCACGCTATTCGACGCCGTGCAGGCGCGTTGCCCGCCCTACGAGATCGCGCTTGGGGTCAAGGGAAATTCTTTTAAAGACCGGCGAGATATTCGGCGACCGCAGCGATGTCGCTCTCCGAAATGGATTTCATCAGGTCCGACATGCCGGGATTGTTGCCGCGTTTGCCGTCGCGGAAATCGAGCATGGTCTGGGCCAGATAGTCCTTCTCTTGACCGCCCAGCCGGGGCTGGGTGCCTTCGCCCAGATAGCTTTCCTGGTGGCAGCTGGTGCAGACCACGGCGCTGGTCGCGCGCAGCGCCTGCGCGGCGGCGGCCGCCGCTGCCGGCGGCTGCCCCAGGCGGGGCCAGGGCTTTTGCGAAAAATACTGCGCCAGCGCCAACATGTCGTCGCGCTCCAGGCTGGCCACGACCGCCGACATCTGGTCGTTCTTGCGGGCTCCGCTCTTGAAGTCGCGCAGCTGCACATACAGGTAGCCGAGCTGCTGGCCCCACAGAACCGGCGCGGTCTTCTGCTGCGGGATACCGCTCTCGCCGTGGCAGGCGGTGCAGAGTTGCGCCTTCTGATCGACCCCCTGAGCGCCAGCGGGGCCAAGCAGCGCGATCAGCACCGTCGCCAGCACAGCGAGCACGCGGGCATGCCGACGTGCGGCATCTCGAAGTATTGCGGTTCGCTTCATCTGCTTACTTTCACACGACCATGAAACACGGGAGCAGACCCAACTCTGGTCTTGCAACGACTGCCGATGCCGGCCCCGCGCCCGCCGCCGATCACTGCGTCGTGAACGCGATGATGGCATTACCGCGCTTGGAGTCGATCTGGACGTTACCGCCCGCTCCGACCACGATGTATTGCTTGCGGCCCACCGCATAGGACGACGGTGGCGCATTGACGCCGGCACCGGCCTGGAACGTCCACAGCACCTTGCCGTCGCGGGCGTCATAGGCGCGGAACCGGCCGTTGGCTTCGCCGCTGAACACCAGGCCGCCGGCGGTGGCGAGAATGCCGCCGATCATCGGTTGCGGGGTCTTCACCTGCCAACGAATCTTGCCGGTGTTGTAGTTGACAGCCGTGATGTTGCCGGCCTGCTCCTCGCCGGGGATCAGCTTGAAAGCGCCACCGAGCCACAGCTTGCCCTGCGGATAGGGCGAGCTTTGGACCTGATAGGTCATCGGCTGATGCAGATTGATGGCGTAGGCCAAACTAAGCTTCGGGTTGGTGGCGATGGGCGACCATTCGACGCCGCCGTTCGCGCCCGGCAGCATGCGGGCGCCTTCCGGGGTCGGCAGCGTCCACATGTTCTCCTGCGGCACCATCGCTTCGGAGAAGCGGATCAGGCTGCAGTCTTTGCGATCATTGACGTAGATGTGCCCGGTCTTGCCGGCGTGAAGGACGACCGGGATGACCTTGCCGCTCTTGTCCTTGGCGTCGACCAGGACGGTCGGACTGGTCGAATCCAAATCCCACACGTCATGGGGAATATATTGGAAATGGCAGACGTATTTGCCGGTATCCAGATCGATCGAGACCAGCGAGTCGGTGTAGAGATTGTCGCCGGGCCGTAGCGCGCCGTCGAGATCGGGCGAGGGATTGCCGACCACGAAATAGATGCGGTTGGTCGCCAGATCGACCGAGGGATTTTGCCAGACGCCACCGCCCAGCGTCTTGGAGGGATCGCCGTTCTGAGCGAGCGCATCCTTTTCGGCCGCAATGTTGCGGTGCAGATCGCGGCCGGTCGCATCCTTCTCGGCCCAGACGCCGACGGAGCTCTCCGGCACCGTGTCGAAGGTCCACAGCAGCTTGCCGTCGTTGGCATCGTAGGCCTTCACGAATCCGCGAATGCCGTATTCGCCACCGTTGATGCCGATCAGAACCTTGCCCTTCACCACCGTCGGCGCCATGGTCTCGCTGTAGCCGGCCTCGGGATCGCCGATGTCCGACTGCCACAACTTCTTTCCGCTCTTGGCGTCGAGCGCGACCAGCTTGGCGTCGAGAGTGCCGAGATAGACCTTGTCCTCGCTGACCGCCACGCCGCGGTTGTTGGGTCCGCAGCAATAGGTCGTGATCGGCCCGAGCTCATGCTTGTAATGCCACAGCTCCTCGCCGGTCTGCGCGTTGAGCGCATAGACGTGGCTGAACGACGTCGTGACGTACATGACTCCGTTCACCACGATCGGCGAGGTCTCCAGCGATTCCTTGACCTCGGTCTGGAAGATCCAGGCCGCGTGCAGCCGCTTCACGTTGGACGCATTGATCTGGCCATTGGGATAGAAGCGCTTCTGGGTGTAGTCGCCGTTGGTATGCAGGAAGTTGTTGCCGTCGGTGGCCGCCCTCTCGAGCATGGCGGGCGAGACCGTCGGGGCCGGCGCGGCGTTGGTGCCCTGGGCAGCAGCCGGCCCGCCTCCCAGGATCAAGCCGGTTCCCAATATCGTGAGCGTGAGCGCTCCAACAATCAACGGAGTCTTTTGATGCACCGTCATTTCGATTCCTCCCTACGAACCACCGGGGTGGTTGCTATGTTGCGCGTCTTCTCTCCATTTTTCTTCGAAATTTGATATTGTTGAAGGCACGTATCCGATACGAAGCTCCTCGCATCAGCGGAAGCTCGACCGGTCGCTCAGCATCTCGATACCATCAAATCGCCGGGTCAGGTCGCTACGGCAGCGACTGCGGCGGCCGCCGCAAGACTCGAAATTCACGACCGCCGTAGCAACAATCTTCACGCGTATCGGCCCGAAGTACAATAGGCCGCCGGGCCCTCCGCCAAGTGCCTCGCCGCCGCCCGTGGACCCTGGTCGAACCGTGATCTATAAACGCGTGCGGGGCCCTCGGAGCTCAACGTAGGAATGGGATCATGCGGTATCTCGGCGCGGCTGTTATTGTGCTCGCCCTGGCGGTCGCGGCTCAGGCGCAGGGCCTTCCGCCGCCCGCGCCGGCCCCCACGCCGATGCCGCCCAACCCCTTGACGCCCACCATCGTGGTTGTGCCCGCCGCGCCCGAGCCGGCACCCCTGGCGCGTGCGCCGGCGCCTGCGAGGGCAGCGGCGCCAGCCGCCGCGGCGGCGCCGGCGAATTCAAATCAATCTCGCTAGCCCGGATTTCGATCAACCGGAATCGCGTGCCGGGTGGACAAAGGCGCGAAAAGGGCGTTCGCGCCCGTTTTCGACGGGCTGTGGCGCCCTGCGCGCGCGAGCTCTCTCGGCAGATTGACCAGCTCCGCGTGGGCACGGCGGACCCGGCGTGGTGCACCAATCGAAGCTTCACGGCCGCCTTTGCCCACCCTACGGCGCTCCCGCGCGAAGGAGCGAGTGACCCCGTTCCCGTCGATGGGGACGCAGCCTCATAGCAAAGGACCGAATTGTTGCTTACACTGCGGACCTGACGCTTGTGCGCATCGAGAAGAAACCAAAAGGGAGGATTTCCATGGCCTTGAATCGTCGAGAATTGCTCGTGCGCGGCGGGACGGCGGCCGCGTTGGGTGCAGGCGGCCTCGCGGCACCGGCATCCGCGCAGGCGCAGCAGCCGACCCAGTGGCATCGCGAGGCCGACGTCGTCATCATCGGCTCGGGCGCGTCCGGTCTCCCGGCCGCGATCGTGGCCAAGGAGGCGGGCTCGTCGGTGATCGTGATCGAGGCGCAGCCGCATGTCGGCGGCCACGCGCGGGTGAGCGGCGGCAACATGCCGCTCGGCGGCGGCACCACCGTGCAGAAGCGCTACGGCATCCAGGATACGCCCGACCTGGTGTTCGAGGATCTCACCGATTGGTCGGTGGTGCAGCCCAACGGCTTTCCGGACTACCGCTACAACGACCGCGAGATCATCCGGGCCTTCGCCGACAACTGCACCGCCACGTTCGAGTTCCTGCGCGGGCATGGCGTCGTGTTCGTCGATAAGCCGCCGGACCGCCAGGGCGGCTCGTCGGTCGGCAACTCGGTGCTGCGCACCATGCATTGCGCTCCGGTGGATTGGCCGCTGATCCAGACCGGCGCGCCGGCGACCCCGGCCCAGCGCATGACCATGTCCACCGGCAACGGGTTGATGCAGCCGCTCGACGCGGCCGCCCGCAAGGTCGGGGTCGAATACCTGCTCGAGCACAAGATGACCGGGCTCTACCGGGAGGAGCAGGCTTCTGGCCGCGTCATCGGGGTCGCGGTCGACAACAACGGCACCAAGCTCAACATCCGGGCCCGCAAGGCGGTCATGCTCGCCACCGGCGGCTCCAGCGGCAACGTGAACTTCCGCCGCATGTTCGATCCGCGCCTCACGGAAGAATATTGCGGGCTTGCCGGCATGCCGTATTCGAACCAGGACGCCAGCGGCGAGCTCGCCGCCATCGCGATCAACGCATCGCTGTGGGGGCTGTTCAACTTCACCAGCGAGACCGGCTCCGGCCTGACCAAGCCGGGGCAGATCGGCTGCCAATACGGCTATGTGAACCTGCATTGGATGCCCGGCAGCCCGATGTTCAGCAAGGCCCGCGCCACCGGCCTGCACGTCTCAGATTGGCAGAACGTCATCACCGTGAACATGCTGGGCAAGCGCTTCTATGACGAGACCGGCCGGCAATACACCGCCAACAGCTACAAGGGCGTCGACCCCTACGAGCACGGCAGCTACCTCAACGCCAAGAACATGCGCTTCGAGCCCAACAACTGGATCAACGCCGCCATGGCGGGGATCGGCGACGGCCACAACGGCGGCGGCCCGATCTGGGCGATCTTCGATTCCGCGGCAGCCGAGCGCGAAAAGTGGGACCCCAAGCCGCCGAGCGTCGACAGAGAAGGCGGCTTTTTCTTCAGCGCCGACACGGTGGCCGAGCTCGCCAAGGCGATCCAGATGAAATACCAGCGCGTGCCGATGCCGGTGCAGAACCTCGAGGAGACGGTCGGCAGCTATAACGGTTTCGTCGCCGCCGGCCGGGACTACGATTTCGGCAAGCCGCGGCCGCTCTACACCATCGCCAAGCCGCCGTTCTACGCCGCCTGGGCGACGCCGGTCATCCACGACACCCGCGCCGGGTTGCGCATCAACGCGCGCTGCCAGGTCGTCGACATGAACGGCGAGGTGATCGCCGGCCTCTATTGCGGCGGCGAGTCGGCGGGCGGCTTCAGCATGCATGGCCTGGCCCGCTGCACCACCCAGGGCTTCATCGCCGGCCGCAACGCGCATGCGGAGAAGGTGCGGGCGTGAGGAACAACATTCCAGGCTGATTTGAACCTCCCAGATCGTATTAGGGACGCAGGGCCTCTCACTCCCCGCGTGCCATCAGGGCGTTTACGCCCGTCTGCGACGGGCTATGGAGAAGGTGGATGAGGGGGCCTTTCCGAGGGTCTGAGCCCGCGGAAGCGCCCCCTCACCACGCCGAATTCTGGTTTTCCTATGTGCCGCCTCGCCCTCTCCCCGCAAGCGGGGCGAGGAATGCTGGGTGCCCGCCGCCACGCTCCTTCGGGAGAATGGAGCGAAGCGCCGTGCCCACCTTCCAATCATCGAGCAACAAAAAAGGTCCGCTTCTTTCGAAGCAGACCCCTGTTTTTTCGCCGAGCGCGGCGTCAGCCGCGCCCCATCGCGCCGCTTACCGGGCGAGCGGATCGGGGCGCACCTGGAAGTGCACCGCCATCGGCTTGTTGCCCTTGCCGCCTTCGGTCTGCCAGGGCGCACGGTCGCCGCTGCTCACCCAGAGCCCCCTGCCCTTCCAGCCGGCATTGGGGTCATCGATGCGTCCGTCGATGCCCTTGGCGAAGAAGCCCATCGGGTACGGCAGGCGCAGCAGGACCATCTTGCCGTCGTGCAGCGCGGTGACGCCGTCCTCGAGGTTGGCGGTGGAGACCGGCGTGTCATCGCCGAGCCCGAGCGTGTTGTGCTGGTCGACCCAGGTATAGTAGCTCGACTCGGCG
>DASZKX010000275.1:0-9661 GCA_035552735.1 Xanthobacteraceae bacterium | reverse complement strand
CGGATGCGCCGGCCCGAGACCGCCGGCGGCGGATGCGCTTCGATGACGGCGGGAAGCCAGCGGTTGAGGGCGGCGGTCGCCACGCGCCGGTTCCAGACCGCATGCGCATCGACGACGGCCTGCATCAGCCGGTCGAGCCCGGCGCCGGTGAGACCCGAATGGGCGATGACCGGCACGCCTTTCACTTGCGGCAGCCAATGATCGGTATCGGCGCGCAGCTTGGCGACCGCGCTCGGGCCGGTTTCGATCAGGTCCCATTTGCTCATGCCGATGACCAGCGCCCGGCCCTCGCGCTCGACCAGGGCGGCGATGCGCAGATCCTGCTCCTCGAACGGCGCGGTCGCATCCATCAGCACGATCACCACCTCGGCGAAGCGCACGGCGTTGAGCGTATCGCTGACCGAGAGCTTCTCCAGCTTCTCGTCGATGCGGGAGCGCCGCCGCATGCCGGCGGTGTCGTGGAAGCGAAAAAGCCGACCGTGCCAGGTGACGTCGACCGCGATGGAGTCGCGGGTGATGCCGGCCTCGGGTCCGGTCAGCAGCCGTTCCTCGCCGAACAGCCGGTTGATCAACGTGGATTTGCCGGTATTGGGTCGCCCGATGACCGCGACCCGGATCACCGGCAAATCCCCCTCCCCGCGCGGCTCCTCCGCTTCCGGATCGCTCGCCTGCGCGGTCTGCTCGGGGAGCGCCTCGCGCAGCGCCTCATAGAGATCGGAAAGCCCCTCGCCATGCTCGGCCGAAATGGGGATCGGTTGTCCGAGACCGAGCGAATAGGCTTCGTCGACGCCCGCCCTGGCGGCGCGGCCTTCGGTTTTGTTGGCGATGAGGATCGCGGGCCGCCCGGATTTGCGGACCAGGTTGGCGAAGTCCCGATCAAACGGAGTCGCCCCGGCGCGCGCGTCGATCAGGAAGAAGATCGCGTCGGCGGCCGCGATCGCGGCCTCGGTCTGCGCCATCATGCGGCCGGACAGGCTGTCGGGTACGGCCTGCTCGAGGCCGGCGGTGTCGATCACCGCGAAGTTCAGGTCGCCGAGCCGCGCGCGCCCTTCCCGGCGATCGCGGGTGACGCCGGGCTGGTCGTCCACCAAGGCAAGGCGGCGCCCGACCAGGCGATTGAACAGGGTCGACTTGCCGACATTCGGCCGTCCGACAATGGCGACCGTGAAGGTCATGTCCGCTGCGATGGCGATCGCGCCCCAATGCGGGCGCCGCGTATCGCGCGCGCCCCCTTCATATCAGCGCGTGACCGTCGTGGGCGCCGGCGGATCGGGCCAAACGGTCTGTCCGGCGCCCGGTGCGGCCGACTGCCGGGTCGGCGGCGGGTCGGGCCAGGGCGAGGATTGCGGCGCGGCCGACCGGGTCGGCGGCGGGTCCGGCCAGGGCGAGGATTGCGGAGCGGCCGACCGGGTCGGCGGCGGGTCCGGCCAAGGGGAGGATTGCGGCGAGGATTGCGGCGACGCCGACCGGCTCGCGGCGGGCGGCGGCGCGGCGGACGAGCTTGATTGATTGGCCGGCGGCGTCCCGGTCACCTTCGGCTGCGGTTTGGGCTTGGGTTTCGGCTTGGGCTTTTCGGCGGCTGCTTGCTCGGCCTGCGTGTCCGGGGCGGCGTCGCTGGGCGGCGGCGGCTGATAGCCCTTGACGAGATCAGGCGGCAGGCCCTGCGTCACCCCCGGGGTGCCGTCGGGAAACAGCGGCTTGCGATCGCCCGGCAGCGGCTTCTTCTGGGCCGCGAACATGTTGTCCATGATGTCGGTCGGATCGAAGTTGCTGCAGTTCGACAGCAGCAGGACGAGCGAGAGCCCCGATGCCACCCTCACCATGCGAGCCAAGCGGTTCATTGCCTCTGCCCTCCTCAACTCTTGCCCTCGGAGGCCATCAGCGAGCTGAGCATCTCCATGCGGTTGCGCTCGTCGGGCGGTGTTCCGGAGTCGGTGTTGATCATCTCGATCCAGCGCTTGGCGGCCGCGCTATCGCCAGCGCGCCAGGCCGCGAGCGCGAGCAATTCGCGCGCGGTGTGCCTGAAGGTGTGGTCGGAAGCCGCCAACGGCTCGAGCCGCTGGCGGGCTTCCGCGTAAGAGTCGCTGTCCATCAGCAAGGCGCCGGCCCGCAGCCCGGCGAGATCCCGCAGCTCCGGCTCGACCGACGTATCGGCCGCGATCTTGTCATAGGCAGAGACGGCGGCCTTGGGATCGGTCTGCGCGAGCTCGGCGGCCGCCCGCACCAGCGCCAAGGTGCGATAGGTCGTGGTCGAATCCTGGGCGATCTTGCTGAAGGCCGCCTCGGCCTCCGCGTGCTTGCCCTGCTCGCTGAGCGCGATCGCTGCCTCGAACGCCGCGCTTGCTTCGCCTGCTTTCTTGTTTTCCCACCAATCGTAGCCGCGCCAGCCCGCCACGCCGAGGACGATCAGGACCGCCGCCGCGATGACCAGAACCTGGTAGCGCTCCCACAGCTTCTTGAACTGCTCGCGCCGGACTTCCTCGTCGACTTCATGAAAGATATCAGACACAGGTATGATTCTCTTGTGGTTCTCGGCCCAATTCTCGGCTGTAGCTCTCGGCTCGTCATCCGCCGCGCCGGCCCGCGCCGTCAAAACCCTTTCGGGACGTCCGTCAGGTTGCCGCCATGGTTTGCCGCAATGGGTTGCCGCCGGCCGCCCGCTCCACCCACCGACAGGGCCGATACTCTATCGTTATGGCGGCGGCAAGGCAAAACCCAAGCCCAATCTTCGTTAAGCCGCTGAAATACGGGCCCTTATCGTCGCAGGGCGCGGCCCGGCTCCGCCCGGCGCTCCAAATAGCAACGCCCTCAACTTTCGATGAGTCGCTTCGGGGCCTTCGGGGCCTTGGGGACCTGTGGTCGCATTTCGTAGACCTGCTCGGGGCCCGGAAAGGCGCGGCTGCGCACGTCCTTGGCATAGGCCGCGATCGCGGCTTCGATGCCGGGCCCGAGATTGCCGTAGCGCTTGACGAATTTCGGGACCCACGGGGAGAGGCCGAGCATGTCCTCGAGCACCAGAATCTGGCCGTCGCAGGCGACGCTGGCGCCGATCCCGATGGTGGGGATCGCGACCGCTTCGCTGATGCGGCGCCCGAGCGGCTCCGCCACCGCCTCGATCACCACCGCGAAAGCGCCCGCGTCCGCTACCGCCCTGGCGTCGGCCTCGATCGGGGCCCAGTCGGCCTGGTCGCGGCCCTGCGCCCGGAATGCCCCTATCGTGTTGATCGATTGCGGGGTGAGGCCGACATGGCCCATGACAGGCACGCCGCGCTCGACCAGGAAGGCGATGGTCTCGGCCATGCGGCGCCCACCCTCGAGCTTGATGGCGCCGCAGCCGGTCTCCTTGAGCACGCGCGCGCACGACGCGAACGCCTGCTCCTTGGATTGCTCGTAGCTGCCGAACGGCAAGTCGACAACGACCAAGGCGCGGCGCGAGCCGCGCATCACCGCATGGCCCTGCAGGATCATCATCTCGAGCGTGACCGGCACGGTGGTCTCGAGCCCATGCATGACCATGCCGAGCGAATCGCCGACCAGAATCACGTCGCAATAGCGGTCGACCAGGCGGGCCGTATGGGCATGATAGGAGGTGAGACAGACGATCGGCTCGCCGCCCTTGCGGGCGCGGATCTCGGGCGCGGTGATCCGTTTGATGTCCTGCTGCGCCGACATGCTCAACTCCCGAACACCTGCCCCAAAACACCCGTCTCCGGCCGCCTGTTTAGAGCATTTTCAGCAGAAGCGGTATGCGTTATTCGGCTCGAAAGCGCGCCCGATCGCACGGGAACGCCGACCGATGGCGCGCGCTGTCCGGGCCGGCGGAAGGGCCGGAGGCCGGCAGAAGGGCCGGCCGGCTTGCCCACGCAAAACGCCTCCGGCCCGTCTTTCGGCGGCCCCGGCGGGCTGCTATAATGTAGTTTGCTTCGGGTCATCCGGCTGCGGATTCGTTCCGCACCCCCGGGTGATGCGCTCCTGCGTCCGTCTGGAAAATTCCGGCTGCGGCCCGATCGCTAGGGAGAAAATTCAAATGCGAACAAAACTTATGTTGAGCATGACCGCCGGTCTGGCCGTCATTCTATCTCAAGGCGTATCTCATCAGGCTTTGGCGGCCGGCGCAGCCCTGACCGGGCAAGTCTCCTCCGCCGAGGAAGGCAATATGGAAGGCGTTGTGGTCAGCGCCCACAAGGCCGGCTCGACCATCATGGTCAGCGTAACCACCGACGCGCAGGGCCGCTACACGTTCCCTGAGAACCGCCTGGAGCCGGGCCAGTACGATCTCGCCATCCGCGCCGTCGGCTATGACCTTGCGAGCCCGACCAAGGCGACCGTCGCCGCCGAGTCGAGCGCCACCGCCGACATCAAGCTCGTCAAGACCAAGAACCTCGCCAGCCAGCTCACCAACGCCGAATGGATGATGAGCATCCCGGGCACCGAGGATCAGAAGGCGCAGCTTTTGAATTGCACGAGCTGCCACACGGTGGAGCGCATCGTGCGCTCGACCCACAATTCCGATGAATTCACGCAAGTCCTCACCCGCATGGCGGGCTATGGAGCGGTGAGCCAGCCGATCAAGCCGCAGCCCATGCTGGACAAGGCGCGGGCCGGGACGCCGGAGCAGTACCGCAAGATGGCCGATTATCTCGCCACCATCAATCTGAGCACCACCGACCACTGGGCGTACGATCTCAAGACCCTGCCCCGCCCGACCGGCCGCGCCACCAAGGCGATCGTGACCGAGTATTCCATGCCGCGCTCGGTGATCGAGCCGCATGACGTGATCGCGCGTGACGGCGTGGTCTGGTACTCGGACTTCGGCAATCCCTTCATCTCCAAGTTCGACCCGAAGACCTTGAAGCTCACCGAGTACCCGGTGAAGAAGTTCAAGCCGGACGCG
This sequence comes from Xanthobacteraceae bacterium, assembly GCA_035552735.1. GTDB lineage: Bacteria > Pseudomonadota > Alphaproteobacteria > Rhizobiales > Xanthobacteraceae > VAZQ01. Next base: position 4,767 of record DASZKX010000275.1, on the reverse strand, counting down.
CCGGAAGGCAATCTCGCGATCGACTTCGACAAGAATGGCACACTCTGGTTCGACACCATGTACCAGGGGTCGCTCGGAAACCTCGACCCGAAGACCGGCGAGATCAAATACTATCCGCTCGATCCGAAGTGGAACGACGTCAAGGTGCAGTTGAACTTCGTCGGCCTGCATCATGAGGTCGACGGCAAGGTGTGGACCAAGAGCGTCGGCACCCAGGACATCTTCCGGGTCGATCTCGCCACCGGTCAATGGGAGAAATTCCATCCGACCGACGAGATCTCGGGTGGCTCGCACTACGGCATCTATCAAGTCGCCTCCGACTCGCACAACAATCTCTGGATGGCCGAGTTCACCGAAGGCCATCTCGGCAAGATCGACGCCAAGACCCTCAAGGTCACCTGGTACGCCCCGCCGACGCCGCATGCGCGCCTGCGCCGGATGGTGATCGACGACAAGGACCACATCCTGGTGACCGAATATCGCGGCAACAAGGTCGCGGAATTCGATCCGGCGACCGAGAAATTCACCGAATATGCGCTGCCGACCCAGTACACCAATCCGTACCGGGCCGTCTTCGACAAGAACGGTGAGCTTTGGACTGGCGGCATGGCGACCGACCGCGTGGTGCGGCTCGATCCCAAGACCGGCAAGGACGTCGAGTATCTGATGCCGAAGGACACCAACATGCGCACGGCGTTCGTCGACAACTCGACCAGCCCGGTCACCTTCTGGGTCGGCAGCAATCACGACCACGCCCTGGTGAAGGTCGAGCCGCTCGACTAACGACGTTTCGGGAAGGCGCCTGGCGCCTTTCCCCGACATCTACATGAGACAGCGGGTTCCGTTTCCAACGAAACGGAACCCGTTTTTGCAGGAACCCCAGAGTCTTTGCTGAACGAGGATTGTTTTCTTGTAGGATGGGTGGAGCTCTTCGCGAAACCCATCAGCTGATTTGCACCCGGGTTACGCGCACGAGCGCGATCTCCCGCCCGATGTCGGGTTACGCGTGGATCAGCGCACCCGATCCTTATCAAACACCGATGGCTGCGCTAACCCAACCCACGGGGCCCTACGGCAGGCCGCGATCGCTCAGGCCGACCGCAACAGGCCGGCTGAGTTCGGAATCTCGACGTCGATCTCCAGGATCGAGACCGCATCGCCGCGATCCATCTTGATCTGGACGTTCTCGCGCTCGATCGGGAAGCGCTTCTCGATCACCGCCAGGATCTCCTCGCGCAGGATGGCGAGCAGATCGGACTGGCCGCGGACGCTGCGTTCGTGGGCCAGGAGAATCTGCAAGCGCTCACGGGCGATCGGCGCGGAGCTCTGCCGGCGGAACAAATTGAACATGCTCATGCGGCTCTCCGTCCGAACAGCTTGTCGAACAGGCCCTTCTTGTCGTTGGGGATCGTCATCGGCACGTCCTCGCCCTTGAGGCGACGCGCGGCCGCCATGTAGGCGCGGGCAGGCGCACTCGCCACGTTGCTGAGCGTCACCGGCGAGCCGAGATTGGAAGCGCGCAGCACGTCCTCGCTTTCCGGGATGATGCCGAGCAGCGGCGTGGAGAGGATCTCGAGCACGTCCTCGATGCTCAGCATCTCACCGCGCGCGGCGCGCGCCGCGTCGTAGCGGGTGATGAGAATGTGCTTCTCGACGCGCTGGCCCTTCTCGGCCCGCTCGGTCTTGGAATCCAGGAGCCCGATCATGCGATCCGAATCGCGCACCGAGGAGACCTCCGGATTGGTCACGATCACGGCCGCGTCGGCGAACCGCATCGCCAGCGTCGCGCCGCGCTCGATCCCGGCCGGGCTGTCGCAGATCACCCAATCGAATTTGGTGCGCAGCTCCGTAATCACGCGCCCGACGCCCTCCTCCGTCAAGGCATCCTTGTCGCGGGTCTGCGAGGCCGGCAGCAGCCACAGCGTCTCGATGCGCTTGTCCCGGATCAGCGCCTGCGGGAGCTTGGCGACGCCCTGCACCACGTTGATCAGATCGAAGACCACGCGCCGCTCCGCCCCCATCACCAGATCGAGATTGCGCAAGCCCACGTCGAAATCGACCACCACGACGGATTGGCCCGATTGCGCCAAAGCGGCACCGAGCGCGGCCGTGGACGTCGTCTTGCCGACCCCGCCCTTGCCAGATGTGACGACTAAGACTTTGGCCATCTTGCTTTCCCTTTGCGCTGTTTCAGTCCAAGGCTTGTTCAGTCCAAGGCTTCGACGTTCAATCCGGCCTCTTCGAGCCAAACCTGAACGGGCCGGCCGCGAAGCTTCGCATCCATGTTCTCGGCGGTCTGGTAATAACCGTCGATGGCGAGAAGCTCGGCCTCGTTGCGGCTGCAGAAAATCCGGGCCCGGGCATCGCCCATGGAGCCCGCCATGGCGCGGCCGCGCAGCGCGCCGTAGACGTGGATCGATCCGCCGGCGACGATCTCGGCGCCCGATGCGACCGAGCCCAGCACCGTCACCTCGCCGAACGGGAAGTTCACCGATTGGCCGGAGCGGATCGGGCTCTCGATCAGCATCGAGCACGGTTCCTGACGCTGCGGCGGGCCCCCAGGCTCGGCGGAAGCCTCAGGCACGTCGGCGGCATCGTCCGCGCCACGCGATGGCGGGAGCTCAGGCGCCCTCTCCTCGCCGCCCGAACGGCCACCGACCAGAACCGGAGGCACCTTGGGTCCGAGCGCAGCCGGATCGGCGCCCTCGAGCCCCATGATCCTGATGCGGCGCTCCGAGAGCTGGTCGACCAGATGGGCGATCGCGGACTCGCTGAGCGTGACGGCGGCAAGATCGAGAATGACCGCCTTGCCGGCGAAAAATCCGGGCGAATTGCCGATCCACTTGTCCAATTCGGCCAACCAATCAGCGACCGGAGGCTCCGGGGTCAGCGCAAAGGCGAAGAACGAGCGGCCACGAAAGCGGATCGAATGCTGGGGCTGGGCTGCGATGTTCACGGACGGCCTGCGATTCTTATCAAGGGGTTAACCCGATTAGCGCGCCTGATGGTTAATGAAACGTTAAGGTTGCGCTGCTTCTTGGCCCACCGCCCGCGGCGGGTCGTTTTTTCCCGCCTTTTCGCGCCCGATCTTGTTTCCGGCGAGGCGCCATGGTGCAGTCGGTCGCAGTGCCGGTGACGCCAAACTCGGGAGGGCCGCCGTGGTTTTGAAGCTCAATGTCCCGGAAGAATCCGGTCGCGCGCCGAGCGACGCGGACGACACCCGCGAGCAGCCGCAGATCGAGACCGGGTCGCGGCCCATCGGTCAGGTCGTGCTGGTGTTTCAGGGCGGCGGGGCGCTCGGTGCCTATCAGGCCGGCGTCTACCAGGCCCTGCACGAGGACGGCATCGAGCCGAACTGGATCATTGGTACCTCGATCGGCGCCATCAATGCGAGCCTGATCGCCGGCAACGCGCCGTCGCAACGTTTGCCCAGGCTGCAGGAATTCTGGCGGCGCGTGCGGAGAAAGGAGATCTGGAGCCCGTCCGCGTGGCCTGGCCTATCCGACACCGCATCTTATTGGTCGACCGTGCTGGGCGGCATTCCCGGGTTCTTCGAGCCCAATCCGCTGGCGTTCTGGGGCGCCCAGGTCCGGCTCGGCGCCGACCAGGCCGGCGTCTACTCGACCGCGCCGCTCGCAAGGACGCTCGATGAGCTCGTCGATTTTTCGCTCGTCCGCAGCAACACGCCACGTCTCACGGTGGGCGCCGCCCATGTGCGCACCAGCCAGATGCGCTATTTCGACAGCCGCGAATGCGACATCACCGCCAAGCACATCATGGCCTCGGGGGCGCTGCCGCCCGCCTTTCCGGCCATCCGCATCGACGGTGAGCTGTATTGGGACGGCGGGATTCTTTCCAACACGCCGACCGAAGCGATCTTCGACGACAACCCGCGCCGCGACTCCCTGATCTTCGCGGTTCACATGTGGAATCCCACGGGGCCCGAGCCCGGCACCCTGGGGGAGGTGCTCGACCGTCAGAAGGACGTCCAGTACTCCAGCCGCGTCGCCAGCCATATCGCGCGCCTCCGGCAGGTGCACAAACTGCGTCACGTGGTTTCCGAGCTGGTCCAGCTCATTCCGGAGAACGAACGCAACGGCGAGCTGGTGCAAAGCCTCGCCGGTTACGGCTGCGTGACGCAGATGCATGTCGTGTTGCTGCTGGCGCCGCGCCTCGACAACGAGAATCACACCAAGGACATCGACTTCAGCCCATCCGGGATTCGCCGCCGGTGGGAGGCGGGCTATCGCGACACCGGCCGCGCGCTTGAGCGCGCGCCCTGGCAGGACGAAGTCGATCCACTCGAAGGGGTGATCGTGCACGAGCCGGAGCCGGCAGAATGAACATCTCGATCTCGAGCGCCCCTGAGGAGGCGATGCCGGCCCCGGGAGAACGTCGGCGGGCGCCGAATTGATATTGGCCATCGGCCGATCCACCGATCATAATGGGGCGCACCATCGCCGACGCCGATCGCAGCCCACGGAAACGGCACATGAGTTACAAACATCGTAAAGCAAACATCGCCGCAGCCGCGGGTCTGGCCCTGGCTGCGCTGTTTACCGCGCGCGCCGCCGCAGCGGCCGACAAATATCCGGTGCGTCCAATCACCCTGATCGTGCCCTTCCCGGCCGGCGGCGGGGTCGACGCGGTCGCCCGCATCGTGGCCGACAAGCTCGCGGCCGCACTCGGCCAACCGTTCGTCATCGACAATCGCGGCGGCGCCGCCGGCGTCATCGGCATGCGCATGGCGGCCAGAGCCGCCCCCGA
>DASZKX010000274.1:0-8465 GCA_035552735.1 Xanthobacteraceae bacterium | reverse complement strand
CGATAGTCGATCGCCACCTCGGCATGCCGGCCCGCCAGATGGATGACCATGTAGCCGCCGCCACCGAGATTGCCGGCACGCGGATAGGTCACCGCCATGGCGAAACCGGTCGCCACCGCCGCATCGACCGCGTTGCCGCCGCGCTGGAGCACCTCCACCCCGATCTGCGCCGCCCGCGCCTCTTGGGCCACCACCTCTCCGTGGCGGGCGGGCGTTTGGGCGGTGGCGGTGCCAAGGGTGAGCAAGAGGAGGGCGAAGGCGGCAAAACCAACCCGCAGTCGTCCCCGCGCAGGCGGGGACCCATACGCCGTAGCCCATCGAGAGGGCACGGCGTAGGGGTCCCTGCTTTCGCGGGGCCGACCCGTAGATAGTTGATCTGGCGAGAAACCCATCAAAATCCTTATCTCGCCTTGGCGTGATATTCGCTGTTCGGCCGCATGTCGGCGGCAGAGGCGAGGCGGTTGGTCATGTTGTAGAAGGCCGCAACGGCCGCGATGTCCCAGATGTCGCGATCCGACAAGCCGGCGCCGCGTAGGCCTGCGCGGTCGCTCTCCTCGATGCTCCACGGCTCGATGGTGAGCTTGACGGCGAAGTCGAGCATGGCGCGCCGGCGCGGCGATAATGGCGCCGCCCGATAGTTCATCGCCATCATCTCGCCCAGCACCGGATCGTCCGCGAGCTGCCGCACCGCGGCGCCATGCACGGTGATGCAATAGAAGCATCGGTTCTGCGCCGAGACCACCGTCGCGATCATCTCGCGCTCGAGCGTCGAAAGACCCGAGTCCCCCAGCATCAGATCGTTGCGATAGGCCACGAAGGCTTCGAGCTTGGTCACGTCGAAGCTGAAGGCTTGCATCACATTGGGCACGAAGCCGAGCTTGTCCTCGCAACTCTTGAAGAACGCCGCCATGGGCGGGCTCAGCGGGGCGGGCCGCAGCTTCAGGGCCATGATCTCGGTCTGCGGGCGCGCCGCTTTGCGCCCGGCGCGGGCCCGTTGCGCCGCGCCGCGCGGCCTGTGGGCGCCGGTCTTGGTGACTTTGGGCACCACTTTGCCTCCCTGTGAGCCTGCCGAAGCTATACTCTTTCGCCCGGTCGCCGCACCAGCCGGTACGTCAGCCCCGATCGGGACGGGCGAGATTCGGTCAGCCGCCGACAACGAGTGTCGCGATGCCGCCTCGCCGATGCTAGACACATCGCGGACACGCGTCTGAGTCCTTTCCGGCAGGCCTGAGGGAAACCATGGCGCTCGACAACCACCCTGGCTCCAAGGACGAGCCTGGCTCGAAGGACGAGCCGAGCTCGCGCGAGCCGGACTCGAAAACCGAGCAGGCCGTCTCGGCGCTGATCGATGCGGCGGCCGCGCTGCTCGGGCAACGCCGGGATATTCCCTTAGGCTTCATTGCGGGTCTGTTCGCGCGCGCCGTGCCGGAGGACTTTCTGTCCTATCAGGCGCGCGACGTGGCGGCGGTGGTGGAGCGCGCCTGGTCCCTCATCGCCATCCGGCAGCCCGGGACCCCCAAGATCCGTTTCGAGGCACCGCCCGGCACCATTGCGGGCGATCGACTCAAGGACATTTCGGTTCTGGAGATCGTCAATGACGACATGCCCTTTCTGGTGGATTCGGTCATGGCGGAGCTGACGGAGCGCGGCGTCGACGTGCGCCTGGTGGTGCACCCCGTCTTCGCCGTGGCGCGCGACCCCGAGGGGCGGCTCACCGACGTCAAGGGCTCCGATTTGAAGAGCCTGGACCGCAAGGGCGCGCCGGCGTCCGGGGTCTTGCGGGAGAGCTTCATCCACATCCATGTCGGGCGCATCGACGACGACGCGCAGCGCAACGCGATCGTGACGGCGCTCGCGCAGGTGCTCGCCGATGTCCAGCGCTGCGTGCAGGATTGGCGCCCCATGATGGGCCATCTCGCCGACATCATCGCCCGTCTGAAAGCGAGCCCGCCGCCGCTCGCTGCCGATGAAGTCGCCGAGGCCATACAATTCCTGGAATGGCTCGCCGCCGACAATTTCACCTTCCTGGGCATTCGCCACTACCGGGTCAGCGATGACGGCAACGTGCTCGAGCCCGAATTCGAGACGGGACTCGGCCTGTTGCGCGAGCGTGAAATGCGGGTGGTGCGGCGCGATCAGCAGGTCACGATCACGCCGGAGATCCGCAAAGTCATCGACGAGCCGCGGCTGTTGCTGGTCACCAAATCCGCGCTGCGCTCGCGCGTGCACCGCCGCGTCTACATGGACTATATCGGGGTCAAGCGCTTCGATGCGGACGGCCGCCTCGTCGGCGAGATCCGCATGATCGGCCTGTTCACCTCCACGGCCTATACGCGCTCGACCCGCAGCATCCCGTATTTGCGCCGCAAGGTGGCGGCCGTGGTCAGCCGGGCAGGCTTCGATCTGGACGGACATTCCGGCAAGGCCCTGGTCAACGTGCTGGAGAACTATCCGCGCGACGAGCTGTTTCAGATCGACGACGACATGCTCTACGGCTTCGCGCTGGCGATCCTGCAGCTTGACGAGCGGCCGCGCGTGCGCGTGCTGCCGCGGCGAGACCGCTTCGATCGCTTCGTCTCGATCTTCGTGTTCGTGCCGCGAGATCGTTACGACAGCGGCGTGCGCAAGACCATCGGCGACTACCTGGCCGCCGCCTACAACGGTCATGTCAGCGCCTTCTATCCGTTCTTTCCCGAAGGGCCGCTGGCGCGCGTCCACTTCTTCATCGGCCGCCGCGAAGGTGCCGCGCCCGATCCGGACCGCGCCAGCCTGGAAGCCGCGATCGGCGGCATCGTTCGCACCTGGAGCGATGGCTTCGTGGAGGCGCTGTCCGGAGTCCATGCGGATTCGAAGGCGCAGATGCTGGCCGAGCGCTATCGCAATGCCTTTTCTCAAGGGTATCGCGAGGCTTATCCGCCACAGGTCGCGGTCGATGACATCAGGACCATCGAGGGGTTGTCGGCGGGCCGTCCGCTCGGGGTCGACTTCCACCGCCGCGAGGACGAGGAGCGCGACAGCATCGGACTCAAAGTGTGGAGCTACGAGCGGCCGATCCCGCTGTCGGAACGTGTGCCGGTGCTGGAGAACATGGGCTTCCAGGTGGTCGACGAGCGCACGTACCAGATTGCGCTCGGCGGCCCGCACGAGCCCAGTGTCTGGTTCCACGACATGTTGCTGGTGCGCCCCGATGGCGGCGCGGTCGACCTCACGGCCAGCAAGCAAAGGCTCGAGGCGACGTTCCTGGTGGTGATGCGCGGCGGCGCCGAAAGCGACGGCTACAATACGCTCGTCCTGGCGGCCGGATTGATGTGGCGCGAGGTCGCCCTGGTGCGCGCCATCTCGCGCTTCCTGCGGCAGATTCTCGTGCCCTATTCCCAGGGCTATATGTGGGCGACGCTGGTCAAGCATGCCGGGATCGCGGCCGAGATCGTGCGCCTGTTCCACGTGCGATTCGATCCGCGGCTGGGCGGCGGCGCGGACGAGCGCGCGGCCCGCGAGGCCGAGACCGCGGCCACGATCGAGGCGAGCCTGCAAGCGGTCGAAAATCTCGATGAGGACCGCATCCTGCGCCGTTTCGTCAACGCGGTGCGCGCCGCCGAGCGCACCAACTTCTTCCAGATCGACGCCGCCGGCCAGGCCAAGCCGATCATCGCCATCAAGTTCGCCAGCCGCCGACTCGACAGCATGCCGCTGCCCAAGCCGCTCTACGAGGTCCTGGTCTATTCGCCGCGGGTGGAGGCCGTGCATCTGCGGTTCGGCAAGGTGGCGCGCGGCGGCATCCGCTGGTCCGACCGACCGCAGGATTTCCGCACCGAGATCCTCGGCCTGGTCAAGGCCCAGCAGGTCAAGAACGCCGTCATCGTGCCGGTCGGCGCCAAAGGCGGATTCGTCCCTAAGCGACTGCCCAAGGGCCCGCGCGAGGCCGTTCAGGCGGAAGGCACCGCCGCCTACAAGCTGTTCATGTCGACGCTGCTGGACATCACCGACAATATCGGCGATGCGGGCATCATCCCGCCGCCTAATGTGGTGCGCCACGACGGCGATGATCCCTACCTGGTGGTCGCCGCCGACAAGGGCACCGCGACCTTCTCGGACATCGCCAACGAGATCGCGGACCAGCATGGCTTCTGGCTGAGCGATGCCTTCGCGTCCGGTGGCTCGGCCGGTTATGACCACAAGAAAATGGGCATCACGGCGCGCGGCGCCTGGGAATCGGTCAAGCGCCACTTCCGCGAGATGGACGTGGACATCGGCACCACGCCGTTCACCGTGGTCGGGGTCGGCGACATGTCGGGCGACGTGTTCGGCAACGGCATGCTGCGCGAGCGCACGATTCGCCTGGTGGCCGCCTTCGATCATCGCGACATCTTCATCGATCCCGAGCCGGATCCGGAGAAGAGCCTCGCGGAGCGGGCCCGTCTGTTCGAGCTGCCGCGCTCGAGCTGGCAGGACTACGACAAGTCGTTGATCTCGCCGGGCGGCGGCGTGTTCGCGCGCAGCCTCAAGGAGATCACGCTGTCGTCGCAAGCCCAGAAGCTGATCGGGCTCGAGAGCCCGAAGATCAACCCGCAGCAATTGATGAACGCCATCCTCAAAGCTCCGGCCGACCTGCTCTGGTTCGGCGGCATCGGCACCTATGTGCGGGCTTCGAGCGAGACCGACGATGCGGCGGGCGACCGCGCCAACGACTCGATCCGGGTGACCGGCGCCGAGCTCAAATGCAAGGTGATCGGGGAGGGGGCCAATCTCGGCATGACGCAGCGCGGTCGTATCGAGGCGGCGTTGCGCGGACTGCGGCTCAACACCGATGCGATCGACAATTCGGCCGGCGTCAACACCTCCGACATCGAGGTCAATATCAAGATCGCGCTGACGCCGGCGATGCGTGACGGCCGGCTGACGCGCGTTGCCCGCAACGCCTTGCTGGTGGATATGACCGAGGACGTGGCGGCGCTGGTGTTGCGCAACAACTATCTGCAGACCCTGGCGCTCTCGCTCTCGGCCCGGCGCGGGCTCGAGCTTCTCGGCTTCCAGCAGCGTCTGATGCAGACTCTGGAGCGGCGCGGCCTGCTCGATCGCGCAATCGAGTTCCTGCCCGACGATACCGAGATCGCCGAGCGCCGCCGCCGTTCGCAGCCGCTGACCCGGCCCGAGCTGGCGGTGCTGCTCGCGTATGCCAAGCTGTCGCTCTATGACGAGCTCCTGGAATCGAACGTTCCGGACGATCCTTATCTCGGCCGCGAGCTGACCCGCTATTTCCCGAGCGCCATCGTGGAACGGTTCCCGGACGCGCCCGAGCGCCACCGCTTGCGGCGGGAGATCATCGCGACCCAGCTCGCCAACTCGATCATCAACCGGGGCGGACCTTCCATCGCGGTCCAGATCGAGGACCAGACCGGGGCGCCGGTCGCCAAGATGGCGGCCGCTTTCGCGGCCGTGCGCGACAGCTACGAGATGACGGCGCTCAATGCCGAGATCGACCAGCTGGACAACAAGGTGTCCGACAAGGTGCAGAGCGATCTCTATGGCGCTGTGCAGGACCTGCTGCGCGACCGCCTGGTCTGGTTTCTGCGCAACGCGGATCTCTCGCAGGGACTGGCCGCGGTCATCGATCATTACCGGGAGGGCATCGCGGCGGTCGAGACGGTCCTCGAAAGCGTGCTGGTGCCGGAAGCGGCCGCTGCCCGCGCGGCGCGCGAGGCCGAGCTCAAACGGCAGGGCGTGCCGGACGCGTTGGCGCGCCGGTTCGCCAATCTGCCCGGCCTGCTCGCCGCCCCCGACATCGTCAGCGTGGCGGATCGCACCCGGCAGAAGATCGCCGATGTGGCGGCTACCTATTTCGCGGCCGAGTCCTACTTCCGGCTCGATCGCATCGTGCGTGCAGCCGCGGAGATCAACGTCTCCGATTATTTCGACCGGCTGGCGCTCGATCGCGCGCTCGACTCCATCGGCGACGCCGAGCGGCGGCTCGCCGCCGCCATGGCGGGCAACGGGGTGGCCGGGCCGGGCGCGGTCGAAGCCTGGGTCGGTCCGCGCCGGCAGGACGTCGACCGCATCCGCCTGCAGGTGCAGGAGATCGGCAATTCGGGGCTCACGCTTTCGAAGCTCGCGGTGGCGGCGAGCCTGCTGGGCGATTTGGTGAGGCCGTAGACCCGGGTTGCGCGCGACGGCGCAGCCGCCATCTGAATCGACGACACGCGTAGAGATTTTAGGAGAGCCACATGGCGAGTTGGTACGAGAGGGCCGTGCAAGCTTCGTTCAAGCCGACCCCCGAGGGCTATGAGTTCCGTTGCCCGAGTCCATGGCTGTTCGGGCACTGGCGCGGTTATCAGGTGAACGAGGCGCAAAAGGAGATGCTGGCCGAGCACCTGCGGCAGCGCCAGCGCCTCATCATGGCGCTCATGGCGATCTATCTGCTGATCGCGCTTGGATTCACGCTCGCTTTCCAGGCGTCGGGCCCTCCCGACACCTCGTCGGCCGCTTTCCTCGACGGCGTGGTGCTGACCATGCTGGTGATGGTGGGACTCGCCCTGATGCCGCATCTCTTTCTGATGCGAAAGATCGGGCCCTTGCTGGCCCAGCTGCCGCGCACCGACGACCGCGCCACCCTGCACCAGCAGCTGTTCGGCGTCGCCGCCGTCATATCGAACGTGCACTTGGCGATGGGCGGCGTGGGCGGTGTGCTGATCGCCATCGCCAACGTCAAGGGCATGGTCGACGTCATCTCCGGCGGGCAGCCCGCCGCGCAGCTCTTCTGGCCCGCGCTCGGCTTGCTGATCGGCGTCCTGATGGCGGCCTATTTCACCTACTTGTGGCTTCTCAAGCGCAGGCTGAAACGCGCGGCGAAGTGAGGAGCGCCCTGCCTGGCACTCTCGGCGTGTGCGGTGCGGCTTGTAGGCGGAGGCCGACATGCTTTTCCCGGACGCGGTGCAGCGCGTAGCCCTTGCGGAGCGGTGCTCCGCAGATCCGGGATCGTCCCACCCAATGACCTCTCTCCAAGCTGCGTTGCTCCGAACTCCGAGCCTGGAACGATCCCGGGTCTGCAGCGCATCACTCCGCAAGGGCTAGGTGCTGCGCTGCGCCCGGGAAAAGATCAGCGGCCGTGCCGAGCGCCCAACGCCCGCTCGAGTATCTCCCCCACGACCTCCGATTTCGCGTCGGCGTAGTTCTGCATGTACTTCCACGTCCGCGCCGCCAATTCCTGCTTGGTGCGTTCGTACCGCTTCCGGTCGCCCTCGTTGCTCCGCAACCAATCGCGAAAAGCCAGCATGCGGTCGATTTCCGAACATCCCCGCGAGAACACATGAATATTTCCGTCGATCGCTGCAGCTTTCAGCATTCGATGCTCGAACCAATCCGGCTCGCGGATCCTGAGCCCGTATCCCAGCCGCTCCAGCGGAAGCACGTAGGAGCCTTCGTCAGCGGAATCCGCCACCGCCAGAACCACATCGATGTTCGGCTTCGCTGAAAGTCCCGGCACCGAAGTGGAACCGACATGCGCGATCATGAGGGCCTTGGCCCCCAAGGCTTCGCGCATCTGCCGTTCCAGTGTCGCGAACAGGCGCGGCCATTCAGGATTGTATGGTTCGAGTTCGACGGTCTTGTTCAGGAGGACCGGATTCCCCACGGTGGCGGCGATAAGCCGCTCCTCGGTCGCCGCTATGTTCTCCGGCCGTCGGTCTTTGTGGTTCATCATTCGAGTAGCGTCCTACGGACCACGGACTTTGCATCTCGTTGCGCGCCAAGCCTCTCAATGCCGGAAATGCCGCGTGCCGGTGAACACCATGGCGATGCCGTGCTGGTCGGCGGCCCGGATCACCTCGTCGTCACGCATCGAGCCGCCAGGCTGGATCACCGCGGTGGCGCCGGCTTCGATCGCGACCAGGAGCCCGTCGGCGAACGGGAAGAACGCGTCCGACGCCACCACCGAGCCCTTGGTGAGCGGCTCGGCCAACCCGGCCGCCTTGCCGGCGTCCGCTGCCTTGTGGGCGGCGATGCGGGCGGAATCGACCCGGCTCATCTGGCCGGCTCCGATCCCGACGGTGGCGCCGTCCCGGGCATACACGATGGTGTTCGACTTGACGTGCTTGGCGACCCGGAACGCGAACGCCAGATCGGCGAGCTCGGAATTGTTGGGCGCGCGGGTGGTCACCACTTTCATCGCCATGTCGTCCACCACCGCATTGTCGCGCGATTGCACCAACAATCCGCCTGCCACCGATTTGACCAGCAGTCCGGGCGCACGCGGATCGGGCAGGCCGCCGGCGATCAACAGCCGCAGGTTCTTCTTCGCCCCGACGATCGCGATCGCCTCGGGCGTCGCATCCGGCGCGATGATCACCTCGGTGAAGATTTCCGTCATGGCGCGGGCCGCCTCGGCATCAAGCGTGCGGTTGAGCGCCACGATGCCCCCGAAGGCCGAGACCGGATCGCAGGCCAGCGCCGCCCGGTAGGCTTTGAGGAGG
>DASZKX010000273.1:0-3436 GCA_035552735.1 Xanthobacteraceae bacterium | reverse complement strand
CCCATCGGCTCACCCACGAGGCGAGCCTCAAGATGCTGCAGGCCGGCGTCGCCAAGGCCGATGAGCTCGGCTGCAAGGTCAGCCTGGCGGTGGTCGACCAGAGCTGCCGGCTTATCGCCTTCCTGACCATGGACGGGGCGCGCCACTTCTCGATCATCACCACGCAACGCAAGGCCATCACGGCGGCCTCGCAGCGCCAGCCGACCGGCTATGCGCCCGAGGCGGATGCGCTCAGCATGGCGGTGCGGATGGGCGATTTCACCAATGTGAAGGGCGGCTTTCCGATCACGGTCGGCGGAGAGGTCATCGGCGCGGTCGCGGCCGGCGGCGCCAAGATCGAGCAGGACGTCATGGTGGCGCAAGCCGCGCTCGCGGCGCTCGGCCTGCCGGGCGGGGGTTGATGGTGGGCTTGTCGCTTCCGTCAAACTCTGAGTCGTCCCTGCGAAAGCAGGGAGCCATACGCCGTGCCCTTGCAATCGGCTGCCAGCCCGTCGCAGATGGGTGTAAATGCCCTGATGGTATGGGTCCAGGCGCTTCGGCCGGGACGACATCGAGTGAGAGCCGTGTATTCACGTTTGCAAGCCGACCACGACCCCAATAGCATCAAGCCCACGCGCGGCGGGTTCCCGCCGCCACGCCAGTCAACACGCGGGAGGACATCATGCCGGGCACTTACAACATCCTGTTCCTGGGCGCGGCCTACGGATCGCTCCTTGCCTCCAAGCTCTTGTTCGGCGGCCACAGCATCAAGCTCGTCTGCCTGCCCGCGGAAGCCGACGCGATCAACCAGGACGGCATCAGGGTGCGGCTGCCGGTCAGGGGCCGCAAGGACCTGATCGAGCTCAACTCCCAAAAGTTCCCCGGCAAGCTCTCCGCCGCCGGCCCGGCCGCGGTCAATCCGGCCGACTACGATCTGGTGGCGCTCGCCATGCAGGAGCCGCAATACCGCTCGCCCGGCGTGCGCGAGCTGCTCGACGCCGTCGCCAAGTCGAGGGTGCCGTGCATGTCGATCATGAACATGCCGCCCTTGCCTTATGTGAAACGCATCCCCGGCCTCGACTACGAGGCCCTCAAGCCGGCCTACACGGATCCGAGCGTGTGGGACTCGTTCGATCCGGCCACCATCACGCTGAACAGCCCGGACCCGCAGGCGATCCGCCCGCCCGACGAGAAGGTCAACGTGCTGCTGGTCACGCTGCCCACCAACTTCAAGGTGGCGCGCTTCGTCGACGACAAATCGACCGCCATCCTGACGCAGCTGCAGGATGAGATCGAGGCCATCCGCTACGACACGCCCGAGGGCAAGATCGAGCTGCCGGTGAAGCTCAAGGTCTATGACTCGATCTTCGTGCCGCTCGCCAAGTGGGCGATGCTGCTGGCCGGCAACTACCGCTGCGTCACCAAGGACGGCATGCGTACCGCCCAGGAGGCGGTGCACAGCGACATCGAAACCTCGCGCTCGGTCTATAATTTCGTGTTCGACCTGTGCGTCAAGCTCGGCGCCAAGCCGGAGGATCTGGTGCCGTTCGAAAAATACGCCGCGGCGGCGCAGAGCCTCGTCCGCCCGGCCTCCGCGGCGCGCGCGCTGCAGAACGGCGCCCCCAACATCGAGCGCGCCGACAAGCTCGTGCAGCTCATCGCCAAGCAGAAGGGCCTGAGCCACCCCGTGATCGACGCCATCGTCGCCCTGGTCGACGCGCGGCTCGACGCCAACCGCAAGAAGGCCGCCGCGTGACTCTTTCCCTTCCCCTGAAAAGGGGGAGGTTAAGCCGTCAGCACCTCCAGCACGTGTCCGTTCGGGTCGCGGAAATAAAACCCGCGGCCGCCGCGACGATGATTGATCTTCATGTCGTCGAGCGAGCCCGGGCCGCTGCCATAGGCGATACCCTCCGCCTCGACCCGGCCGAAAATGTCGTCGAACTCGCTCTCGCCCACTTTGAAGGCGTAGTGGTGGCTCTCGAATCCGTCGTCGGTGTCGAAGTCGAGCGTGAGCGTGTCGTTGATCCGAAGCGGCGCGAAATGCGACGCGGCGCCTTCGTAGCGCAGCCCCAAAATCCGCGCCAGGAACCGCGCCGATGCCTCCTTGTCGCGCGCCGGCACGATCGTATGGTCGAGCACGATTGCCATGGGCACCTCCTCGAGTGAGCTGGCCCTTTGTCACTCACAGATAGGATGTCCGCACCCCATATGAAGGCCAGTCCAACGGCTTGAAGGACGATCCAATGCCTGCCAACTCTGCCCCCGCACCCACGGCTCCGCCCACCAACCCCTCGACCATCACGCACTACCACGCCCACATCTACTACGATCCCGCCACCCGCGATCGCGCCACCCGCCTGCGCGAGCAGGTCGCCGCCGCGTTTCCGGCCGCCACGCTCGGCCGCTGGCACGACGCGCCGGTCGGCCCGCATCCGCAGTCGATGTATCAAATCGCCTTCCCGCGCGAGCTGCTGGCCGCGTTCGTGCCCTGGCTCATGCTCAACCGCGACGGCCTGACCGTTCTGCTCCACCCGGAAACCGGCGACGATTACGTCGACCACACCGCCCATGCCGCCTGGTTCGGCGCCGTGCTGCCGCTGCGGCTGGCAATGTTCAAGAAATGATTTGTAGCTCGTAGGTTGGGTTAGCGCGGCCCGAGAGCTGCCGGTGCTCGCGGCAATTCTTCCACGCGTAACCGACAATAGTTCTACCCATCCTACAGGGCAGGCTCTACGCTCCGCCCGCCTTCTCCAAAAACTCCAGCACCCGCCCCGGCGTCGTCTCCTCGGTCTGCCCCGCGACCGGCACGTCCCAATATTCCGCCCGCGGCAGGCATTCCTCGAGATAGCGCGCCGCCGAGGTAGCATGCGCGGCGTCGCGGCCCGGCACCACCAAAGCCGGGATGTCGAGGCGCATGAGGTCTTCGGGCTCGGCGCCGGGCGCAGTGTCCCGATCAAACAAACCCCGCACCATGCCGGCGACGATCAACTTGTACTGGTCGACGTTCTGCTGCGCGTAAGCCTCCGCGAAGGCGCGGTCGTGCCGGATGACGGAGGCCCAGGGGCCGCCGCGCGGATCGGTGCCGAACGGCTTGCCGTCCTTGCCGATGAGCGCCACCACCGCCTCCAATCCCTGCTGATGCACGAAGGCGAGGTGCTCGGCGAAGCGCTGGTGGCTGCTGAGGCGATATTTGGCGCCGCCCACCGGCCAGAACAGGATCATGCTCAGCGTCGCCTGCGGATGCGCGACCCCGAAGGCCGCGACCGGGCAGCAGCCCATGCAGCCGCCCATGATGTGCGCTCGCTCGATCTTCAGGTGATCGAGCAATCCCTTGCCCTGCGCCACGTAGTGCGCCCAGGTTACGCGCTCGACCCGGCCGCCGGACTCCCCGCATTCGCGCCGGTCGAAGATGATGCAGGTGTATTTCGTCCGTAGATGATCGATCAGCTTGGTCTTG
>DASZKX010000272.1:0-4256 GCA_035552735.1 Xanthobacteraceae bacterium | reverse complement strand
AGTGGCTGTCGATGCGGAATCTCTCGCCGGACGCGTTGTACTGCTGCACGACCGCGTCGAAGCGCGGCATCTCGCCGCGCTTGGCGCCCAACCCCATGCCGAGCGCCGAGACGGAGCCGTCGGCGCGCGCCGGCGCGGTGGCCCATACCGCAAAAAGGCATAGAAACATCAGTGCGCCCAAGGCGCGGAGCCGTGAAGCGGACATGAAAGGCCTCCCGTTGCCGTCAGCGCGATTGCCCGATGCGATTTGGTTGCTCTGAAATCTCGACCGACTTTCTGGTCTTGGCAAGGGGGATCGCGGCCGGCGGATCGCGGCCGGCATCCGCATGAGCGGTATTTGCCGGGGGCTCCGCTGTGGCATAATGCGGGGCAAAGAGGGCGCGAATGCCTGTCCCGCAGGGAGGATGAAAGGTGATCCAGCTCAGATCGCTTGCACAAGCAACGGTGGTCGCGGCGCTGTGCCTGTCTGCGGCGGGTGCCGTCGCGCAGGCGCTTGATCCAGCCAAGTATCCGGATTGGTCCGGCCAGTGGCGCCGGCCCGAGACCGGGCCCAATCGCTATGATCCGGGCAAGGGGCCGGGCCGCGCCCAGCAGGTGCCGCTGACACCGGAGTTCCAGGCGATCTTCGAGGCCGGGCTCGCGGACCAGAAGGAAGGCGGCTCGGGTACCAACATGACGTCGTCGTGCCTGCCGGCGGGACTGCCGCGCGACATGTCCGGCAATCAGGGGCTCGAATTCGTCATCACCCCGAAGATCACCTACGTCTTGTTCGACAATGCCATGCCGCGCCGCATCTACACCGATGGCCGCGGCTGGCCGGAAAACGAAGAGCCTTCGTTCGCCGGCTACGCGATCGGCACCTGGAGCGAGATCGGAGCCGACGGCCGCTACGGCGTGCTCGAGGTGGAGACCCGTAACTTCACGGGTCCGCGCACCTTCGACAATGCGGGCATTCCGCTGCATCCCGACAATCAGACCGTGCTCAAGGAACGGATTTGGCGCGACCCGGCCAATCCGCGCGTGATGCACAACGAGATGACCACGTTCGACCATGCCCTGACGCATCCCTGGACGGTCCACAAGACCTACCGTCTGGAGAAGACCGCGATCTGGCTCGACAACATCTGCACCGTCGGCAACCAGCATGTGCAGATCGGCAAGGATGGCTATTACCTCAGCGCCGACGGCTATCTGATGCCGCTCAAGAAAGGCCAGCCGCCGCCCGATCTGCGCTACTTCAATCAAGCAAAACAATAAGCCGATAGGAGAAGGCCCCATGGAAGAGATCGCTCGAAGGGACTTCGTCACAGGCGCGGCGCTGGGCGCGCTGGTCTTCACGGTCGGAGGTGCCGAGGTTCTGTTGACCGCCCGCCAGGCGCGGGCACAGGGCGTGCCGATTCGGGTGCTGCAGCCTGAGGAGGTGGCGACGCTCGAAGCGGTGGGCGAGACGCTCGCGATCGGGGCGCGGCAGGACGGCATCGCGCATTTCGTCGATCAGCAGCTCACGGTGCCGCCGCCGCACGCGCTCCTGAGTTTGCGCGTGACCGAGGTGCGGCCGCCCTATGTCAACTTCTACCGGGCGGCCCTGGGCGGCATCGATCATGCCAGCCGGGCGCTGCACCAGCGCGGCTTCGCCGAGTTCGATCCCAACGAGCAGCACGATTTCATCGACCGGCTGCGCCAAAGCAAGCTCGAGGGCTGGCAGGGACCCGCGCAATCGTTCGTCTACGGCACGCTGCGCAACGACGCCGTCGATGTTGTCTACGGCACCGTCGAGGGTTTCGCCCGGCTCGGGATTCCCTACATGCCCCACATCCTGCCGCAGAGGAGCTGGTGATATGGCAGCGCTCGAGAAAGTGGATGCCGTCATCGTCGGCGCCGGCGCGGCCGGAGCGGTGTTCGCGGCGGTGCTTACGCGCGCCGGCAAAAACGTGGTGCTGCTGGAGCAGGGACCCGATTGGCAGCTCTCCGATCTCATCAGCTCCGACATCTGGGGCCGGCGCCTGAAGGGCAGCGGCGCCCCCATCCTCTATGAGGGCCGCAATCCGGTCGGCCGCACCTCCGATCACGGCTGGGGCGTCGGGGGCGCGGCGCTGCATTACTCCGCCAATTTTCCGCGCCTGCTGCCTGACGATTTCACGGTGAAGAGCGACCACGGCCGCGCGCTCGATTGGCCGATCTCCTACGCCGATATCGCGCCCTATTACGACCGCATCGCGCGCGAGATCGGCATCTCCGGCGACGCCAAGGCGGAGGAGCGCTGGCGCCCGCCCGGCGAGCCTTACCCGATGCCGCCGCTCAAGACCTTTCGGCACGGCGAAATTTGGCTACCGGGCTTCAAGTCGGTCGGCATCACGGTGGCGCCCGGCGCGGTCGGGGTCAACAGCACGGAGTACAAGGGACGCGCCGCCTGCATTCATGACGGCTGGTGCGGCGCCGGCTGCCCGACCGGCGCGCTGGCCAATCCGCAGGCGACTTTCCTCGGCGAGGCGCGCCGCAAAGGCGCGCAGGTGCGCCCCATGAGCACGGTGACGCGCGTTCTCACCAATCCGGCCGGCACACGCGTGACCGGCGTCGAATATTACGACGCCAACAAGGAGCGCCAGGTGCAGGAGGCGGGCGTGGTGGTGCTCGCCGCCTATGCGTCGCAGAACCCGCGCCTGCTGTTCAACTCGGCGACCGACAAGCATCCCGGCGGTCTCGCCAATGGCAGCGGCCTTCTGGGCAAATACGTCATGGCCCATGCGGGCGGATCGGTGGCCGCCATCTTCGACCAGGATCTCGAGAACCACATGGGCTCGAACGGCTATCAGTTCGTGTCCTACGACCGCCATCCCAAGACCACCCGCAAGGACGCGTTCGGCTCAACCTTCTGGAACACCGGCGCGGCGCAGAAGCCCAACGACGCGCGCGGCATCGCCAATGTCCGCAGCGATCTGTTCGGCGCCGCGCTCGACGCGTTTCTCAAGGGCAAGGCGCGCGGGCTCGCCCGCATCACCGCGATCTGCGAGGAGATGCCCAGCATCGAGAACCGGTTCGAGCTCGCCTCCGAGAAGGACGAGTTCGGCTTTCCGCTCATCCGCATCATCCACACCTTCACGCCGGATGCGGTCGGCTTGTGGAAAGCCGCGCTCGACGAGGGGGTCGAGATCGCCAAGGGCGCGGGCGCCAAGGAGATCATGCCGGCGCGT
Organism: Xanthobacteraceae bacterium; assembly: GCA_035552735.1. Lineage (GTDB taxonomy): Bacteria > Pseudomonadota > Alphaproteobacteria > Rhizobiales > Xanthobacteraceae > VAZQ01. The sequence goes on along the minus strand of DASZKX010000272.1, from coordinate 1,065 downwards.
GGCGGCATCGCGCCCCAGCATTTGCTGGGCGGCACCATCATGGGGAAGAGCGCTGAGGATTCTGTCGTCAACAGCTACGGCCAGACCCACGAGCTCGCCAACCTGTACGTGGCCGGCTGCGGCATCTTCCCGACCGAAAGCTCCTCCAACCCGACCTTCACCCTCAACGCGCTCTCGCTGCGCGGCGCCGAGCAGCTCGCCGCCAACTGGAGCAGCATCGCGAGCTGATGCGATAGACGAGTATTATGATTTTATGCGTGTCCCAGCTGCACGGCGCTCTCCTTCTCCCCGCGTGCCACCAGGGCGTTTACGCCCGTCTACGACGGGCTATGGAGAAGGTTGGGATGAGGGGGCGTTTCCGCGAGTCTGAGCCTGCGGAAACGCCCCTTCACCGAGCCGAATTTCGGTTTGGGCTCGGTGTGCGTGGCCCTCTCCCGGCACACGCGGGGAGAGGGAAGCCGCACTGCTCGGCAAGCGTAGCAAGTGCAAGTGCTACAGACGGTACATTCGGAAAGGACCTCCATGCCGATCTCGCGCCGCGCGTTGATTAATGCGGCCGCTCTGGCGACCGCCGCGGCGTTTGTGCCGCGCGTCGCCCGCGCCGCCTATCCGGAGCGGCCTATCCGGCTGATCGTGCCGTTCGTTCCGGGCGGCGCCGTGGATGCCGTGGGCCGGCTCCTGGGCAATGCCATGACGGCTGATCTCGGCCAGCCGGTGGTGATCGAGAACCGTGGCGGCGCCGGCGGCGTCATCGGCATGGAGGCGTCCGCTCACGCCACGCCTGACGGCTACACCATGATGGTGTCCCACAGCGGCTTTGCCGCCATGCAGGGGCTCTACAGGAAATTGCCGTTCGATCCGGTCCATGACTTCGCGGGCATCATCACGGCGGTCTCCGGCATCTACGTGCTGGTGGTCAATCCGGCCGTCCCGTTCAAATCCGTGGCCGAGCTGATCGTCTACGCCAAGGCCAATCCGGGCAAGCTCAGCTACGCATCGGCCGGTGTCGGATCGACCGTTCATCTCGCCGGCGAGTTCTTCAAGCACGCGGCCGCGATCGATATC
>DASZKX010000271.1:0-2463 GCA_035552735.1 Xanthobacteraceae bacterium | reverse complement strand
GCTCTCGGGAAGTCCGGCCGCGCGCCATTCGTGGGCGAACCGCGCCGGCGGCTCCTCGACCGGCTCGTCAGTCAACCGGAAGGTCCCCCAGTGCAACGCGAGACATGGCGGAGCGACCGCGCCGGCGGCGGCGAGTGCTCCATAGGCCGCGATCGCGTCCTCGGGATCGAGGTGGACGGTGCGCATGAACCAGCGCGGCTCGTAGGCCCCGATCGGCAACATGACGAGATCAAACGGACCCAGGCGGGCCCCGATCGTTCCGAAGTCGGGATGCAGCCCGGTATCGCCGGCGAAGAAGACGCGCGTGTCGTCCGCCGCGATCGCCCAGCCGCACCACAGCGTATCCCCCCGATCACCAAACCCGCGCGCGCTGAAGTGCTGCGCCGGCGCGCAGGTGGCGGAGAACGCCGGCGTGTCGACCGACTGCCACCAGTCGCGCTCGACCGCCTGCCGCACGCCGAACGTTTGCACCAGGCTTGCGAGCCCCAACGGACAGAGCCACGCGGCGTCTGGAAAGCGCCCGGCGATGCGCCGCACGGTCGCGGCATCGAGGTGATCGTAGTGATTGTGCGAGAGCAGCACGACGTCGATCGCCGGCAAGGCGTCGAAATCGACGGCCGGGCTCATCAGGCGCCGCGGGCCCAGCCAGCGCGACGGCGAGGCGCGCTCGCTCCAGATCGGATCGGTGAGCACATTAAGGCTGCCGAGCTGCAACAGGACGGTCGAGTGGCCGACCCAGGTGACCGAGCGATAGCCGCTTCCGGCGCGCGGCCTGATGATCACCGGCGTGCGCTTAGGAAGCGAATCGCGTGGCGGATCGGGCGCGCGCGAACCTTGGCGCCGCTCCGCCCAGCGCCACCGCAGGAAATCCGCGAAGCTATGGAGCTGCGCGTGCGGCCACGGATTCTGAAATCCGCCGCCGGGACGATGATGCGTGGGAGACGCCGGGAGAGAGGGCACGAGGCAATTTACCGCGCGCCGGTAGGCGACAAAAGTCACAAACGGAAGTGTTTTCTGCGGCCGATCTTGTTCGCCGGCACGGCGGAAGAGGGTTCCGAACGCTGGGCTACTTTCCCACCCTATTCACTCGGCGGCGGTTCCGACCGGCATGGGCGGACGGGGGGCTTCGTCGGCGAACGAGGGCGTGCCGGGGCGCAGCAAATCGGGCATTCGCTTGAGAAGCGAAAAGAGCCCTTTGTCCTGGTGAAGTTGAGACTCCGGCTGAGGAGGTCCGATTTCCGACGGCGAGCCGGCGTTCGGCGGCGGCGGGTCGAGGGTGGCGACACGCCGCGGCTGGGAATCGACAGCGGCGGGCGGCGGCGGCTGGATATCGGCCGGGCGCGGCGGCATTTCGGTGGGGCGTTGCTGGAATTCGACCGCCGCAGCGCCGGTACCGGTCAAGTTCCTTCGGATCGGCGCGTCGGCCGGCGCCGGTCGGTCGGCGTCGAGATTGGCGAGCGCGGCTCGCGCCAGCGCCTCGGCCGATTTCTCGCTGCGGGCCGCGCTCGCGCCGGCCTTGTTGTCATTGGGCACCGTCGCGGCGGCCTTTTCGGCCTTGCGCGCGGGCTGGGCAGGGGGAGGAGCATTGGTAACCGGTTGCGCCGCGCGGTGCTGTTCTTCGACGGCGGTGGCCGCGACGGGCGGCGCAGGCTGGGCGGGACGTCCCACGGCGACCTCGCCGGTGGTTGAAGCAGCCGAAACGGCAGCTGGCGCTGGCGCGGCAGGGGACAGCGGGCCTCCGAGATGCGCGATGAGATAGGCGCACATCGCCGTGGCGAGGCCGCCGGCAACAATCTCGATGAACTTCGCGAAGAAGCGCGAGAGGTAGGAGGCCTCGGGCAACATGGAAATCCCCTTCCGACGGAACGGCGGAACTTCAGCAACGGCTTCGGGCAAATTGAAGGCGCCAGCGGCGATAAAATGTGACGATACCGCGGAGAAGTTCCGAAACCCGGTGCATGGCCCAGGCAAGCCGGGGGGCGTGGCCCGGATGGCGTGAACCGCAATCCAGGACCATGGGTGCGGTTCCGGCGGGCGTCCACGGCGGCATCGCTGCGGCGGTGACCCAGCAACGCGCCATCACGCTCCATGCCGCGTTTGCCTCTCATCCCATCCGCTTCAGGGGCGTCGTCGCTCTGCCTTCAGGGCGACGATGCGCTTCGATCGGGCCCGCACTACCGTTCCGCCAGTGCCCGCCGTCCCGCGTCCGTAATCCGCACCCGCGTGACGTCGACGGGTTTGCCGCCCGTAGAGACGCGCTCGGGCGTCGCAGTGGCGAGCCCGGCGCTCACGATGCTGATGAGGACATCGAGCTTGAAGCCGTGCGCCGCCAAGACCGCATCGGTGCAGCCGTCACCGCTATCGGCGAGGAGCTCAAGCAGGCGGCGCTCGTCACCGGTCATGGGGTCGGCTCAAAAGGGGCGGAAACGCGGGACCCCGAGTAGAGTGGCCCGCGAGCAAAAT